>CAYVIU010000103.1:0-4632 GCA_964451625.1 uncultured Planctomycetia bacterium
TTACAACGGTAAATATTACGGCATGAGCAAGGCCAATGTGGAGAGATTCGCCAGAGACAACGCGTCGGACTTAAATTGTTCGTTCATATCCATGAGGCTGGCGGGCTTTTCTAAGAAAAGACTGAAATATCTGCAAAGAAAAGAGGATGTTTTGAAGAAATCAAAAATGGGAATATCTGATATGAGAAAGCAGGTTATCTATGGATTGGCCGGGATAACGACCAAATCCATACTTGCCGCCGCCCTTGAGGCTATTTTAAAAAGCGACCATGAAAAATATGATGCCTATAATGTCTGTGAGCCGAACAAAGGTTTGCGGGATGTCACAAAACTCTACTTTCCGGATCTTAAACCAGCAGACACCATCTTTACAAACCAGAAGATACTCGATCTTATCAGTAGAACAGGCACACGCTTCTTACCGGAGCCCGAAGAAAAAGATTACAAGAAGATATTACGCTTGATTAAAAAAATAGTTCTATTTAAATAATGAAAATTTTATTTGTATATCCGAATATATTGCTTGTAAACAGAATACCGCTCGGCATAGCGTACCTTTCCGCGATATTAAAGAGAGAAGGGCATGAGGTCAACCTGTTCGATACGACATTCTATAAAAATATTGATGCAGAAGGCGTAACTGACGACGATATACGATACCAGACATTACAGGTGAAGCCGGCAGATTTAAGCCGATATGGGGTTACCTGGGAAAGTAAGGATATAAAGAAGGAGTTTTTATCCGAACTCAAATGTTCAAAGCCCGATATTGTGATGTTTACGATAACTGAGAATATGTTTTCTATCGCGGAAGAGCTAATGAAGATCTCCCATAAAAATGGTTTCTTCACAATGGCAGGCGGTATACTTCCTACAGTATCGCCGCATGAATTGATAAATAAGCCATACCTGGACGCGATTTGTGTAGGAGAAGGGGAAGAGGCAATAGTTGAGTTTTGCAGATATTTCAAGAATTGCGAGGACATGACGTCTGTTCGGAATATATGGATAAAAAAAGACGGTAAGGTGATAGAGAACGCGCCAAGAGATTTGTATGACATAAACAATCTTCCTTTCCAGGACTGGGAGCTTTTCTCAGCCAAACATATCTACAGGCCTTTGGGCGGTAAAGTCTACAGGACAGGCAATTTTATGATCAGCAGAGGCTGCCCTTATGGCTGCGCATTTTGCGTGAATGAGTATAATATAAACTTCTATAAAGGCAAAGGGTCTTATCATAGGAAGCAGACACCCGAGAAGGCAATCACCGAAATAAAGCATTTTAAGGACACGCGCAATTTAGAGTTAGTAAATTTTCATGACGAAGCATTTCTTCTAATGCCGGAAAACTATCTAGATACTTTTATGCGCTTATACAAAGAAGAGATAGCTTTGCCCTTTTCTATAGTTACGCGCGTAAATACCGTCTCTGATTACAAGATGCGCAAGATAGTAGATGCAGGCTGTATTAACATTTCGATGAGCATCGAAAGCGGAAATCCAAATATAAGAGAGAAGATATTGAAGAGGAAAATGTCGAACGAATCTATCGTTGATGCTTTTCGAATCACAAAGAGATACGGCATAAGAGTCTCAACAAGTAACATCATAGGCATACCACATGAATCGAGAAAAGAGATTTTCGATACCATTGAGTTAAATAGATTATGTAATCCTGATAGCGCAACAGTCAATATGCTCTATCCCTATAGAGGCACATCTATCAGAGAGTACTGCATGCGGCAGGGTTTTATAAAAGGCAATGAAATCGGCCGGGGAGTTAGAATGGGATCGATATTGAACTTGCCTACCATAGATAATGACGAATTACTGGGCATCCAAAGATGCTTCCAGTTCTATTTCAGATTCGACAAAAAGATATATCCTTTAATAGAAAAGGCCGAGGCGTTTACTCCGCGTGGAAACAAGGTATTTAATCAATTAGTCAAAAGGTATAAAAATGAATTTCCGGATGCAGGATAAATGAGGCTAATAGACAGAATAAGCGGTAGGATAGAGAAGGTAATCTATCCTAAAAAGGCAAGAAACGTCAGACTTACAAGACCCGTATATAAGGACAGGCACAGCGGAAGAAATTTTTTGATTATAGCTCTTGGGCCGAACACAGCTAAATATAAAGAGGAAATTTTTGATTTTGTAAGGAATGACAATTTTGTTACAGTCGGCGTAAACAACTGTTTTGATCTGGATATCAATTTTGACTACCATGCTATTACAAGCCGCCATAGGTTTGCGGATTATGGGAAAAGACTTAACGAGACAAGCAGTACTCCAATGATAGCGCCTTATATTCAAAAAAGGGCCGTTAGAAAAATTCTTAACAAAGAGAGGATAAATAGGCTCGAATATATCATGTATAAATCAGACAATGAGGTGAAATTCGACATAACCGAAGATGGCATAATCTTGGGAACCTGCAAATCTGTCGCTATTCTCATGATAGCGGTCGCCATAGTTATGGGAGGCAGAATGATATATGTCGCAGGAATGGACGGCTATAGCAAAATAATAGAGAACGGCTCTTCATCAATCCATTACAATAAATCGCGGCCAAAATACAATTTTAATAAAGAAAAAAAAGAATTTTTAAGACATTACACGACAGTCGAAAAATACCAAAAGAGATTTTTGAGGGAAATCCGGGAGTATCAGATTCTGCATAACAAAGAGCCGTTTAAAATAATTACTCCCACGGTCTTCGAAGAGCATTATGATCCAAAGGTGTTGAGAATAAGATAAAATGAGATATCAATCCTGTCTTGCGCAGGTGATGCACAATGAAAAAAGTAGATAAAACAGACGTAACAGCCATAATCCCTGCACGCGGAGGCTCCAAGTCTATACCGAGCAAGAATATAAAGAGTTTTGCAGGGCAACCGCTAATTTATTGGGTTGCAAAGGCAGCCAATGATTCCAGTATCATAGACAAGGTTATAATTTCTACTAACTCAGGCCAGATAAAGGAGACGGTTAAAGGCTTTAACCTTTCAAAGGTAATAGTGGTTGACAGGAGTGAAGAGTCAACCTCAGATAAGGCTAGTTCTGAAACAGTCCTGCTTGAATTGGCTCAAAGACAGGAGTTTGACGATATGGTCTTTTTACAAGCCACTAATCCCTTTGTAAACAAATCTGACATAGACAGTGCATATGATTTCTACAAAAAGGGTAAATATGACAGCATATTCTCAGCTGTGCCACAGAAGAGATTTATATGGGAAGAGAAAAAGAGTGAGGCGCTGCCCTTGAATTACGACTATAAAGCAAGGCCCATGAGGCAGGACTTTAAGGGATTTCTGGTGGAAAGCGGCGCCTTCTTCATTACTTCAAAAAAGAATCTTTTGCAATATAAAAACAGGCTGTCCGGCAGGATCGGCGCATACAAGATGTCTCCGCATTCATACTTTGAGTTAGACGAGCCTCATGATTGGGAGATCATGGAAGCGATATTTCTAAAATGGAAAAAATTCAATGAGAACGAGGGGGTAGGAAAATGGAAGACTTGTTTATAATCGCAGAAATAGGCATTAACCATAACGGTGATATAGAAATAGCAAAGAAGCTGATTAACATGGCCAGCGATTGCGGATGTGACGCGGTGAAGTTTCAGAAGCGTACCATAGATATAGTATACGACAAAAAACTCCTCGATTCATATAGGGAAAGCCCATGGGGCAAAACACAACGCGCACAGAAGGAGGGGCTGGAATTTGGTAAACCCGAGTACGATATTATTAATGAATACTGCAAAAAGAAGGGAATCGAATGGATTGCATGCAGTAGGGATGAGAAAAGCCAGGAATTCCTGAGGCAGTACGACCTGAAATATAACAAGATTGCATCTGCTCTCATAACGCATGAAAACCTGTTAAATATGGTGGCAGAGGAGAAAAAACCCACCTTTATTTCAACCGGTATGAGCGACTGGGGCATAATCGACAGGGCAGTGGATATATTTAAGAAGAAAAACTGCCGGTTCGGTTTAATGCATTGCGTATCGACATATCCTTCCGAAGACGAGGAGTCCAACCTGCTGGCTATAAAGACCTTGAAGGAAAAATATAGCTGTGATATCGGCTATAGCGGACACGAACGCGGTATTACACCGTCTCTTCTGGCCGTGGCCTTCGGCGCAGTGGCCCTGGAAAGGCATGTTACGCTTGACAGGACCATGTATGGAAGCGACCAGCCAGCATCTCTTGAGAAAAGGGGATTAGAGCTTTTGGTAAGAGATGCAAGGAAGATAAGAAGTATACTCGGCGATGGTAAAAAAAGGATAACGGATAAGGAAATACCGATTGCCAAAAAACTGAGATACCATGAAGAATAAAAAGCTTGATTATTGTTTTGACATAGACGGTGTTCTTTGCACAAATACAGAGGGCGAATATGAAAAGGCAAGGCCGATTTCAAAGGCCGTAGATTCGGTCAACAGGCTTTATGATGATGGGCACAGGATAATATTGCATACAGCGCGGGGCAGTAAAACAGGTATTGACTGGAAGGATGTTACAGTCAGACAGCTAAAGGAGTGGGGAGTCATGTACCATGAACTTGTAATGGGCAAGCCCACAGCCGATATTTATGTTGATGATAAAGCCATCAATTCAAAGG
>CAYVIU010000103.1:4642-4931 GCA_964451625.1 uncultured Planctomycetia bacterium
TAAATAATGCAGTATGAAACAAGGCTCCGATCAATAGTAAAGGCGTTTTCATGGAGAGTGAGCGCTGCAATAGCAACTACGGCGATAGTCTATTTTTTTACTAAAAGGGTAGATATAGCATTAATAGTCGGAGGCATTGAAGCCGTAGTAAAAATGGTTATTTACTTTTTTCATGAGAGATTCTGGAATAAGATGAAATTCGGTAAAAAAGAAATAGAGCCTTTTGTCCTGTGGTTTACGGGTGTGCCGTATTCAGGAAAGACAAGCATTGCCAATGAGGTATATAATT
>CAYVIU010000104.1:0-3763 GCA_964451625.1 uncultured Planctomycetia bacterium
TTTCGCGCTTTTAAACACGCCTATTAAAAATATTATTGCCACTATGGCTGTTATAACAGATAATATTAATGCCTTTTTCTTCAACTTACCCTCCCTATAGCGCCTTATAACACAAAAGGCTCACAAAAACCCCCAGTGCAACACCTGTCAGCACCTCTACCGGAGTGTGGCCAAGAAGCTCTTTGAGCCTGTCTTCCTGTATCTTCTTTCTCCAGTATATATCATCCATGATCTTATTCAATATCTCTGCCTGCTTGCCGCTGGCGCGCCTCACGCCCTGGGCATCAAATATAACTACTATGGTGAAAAGGAGCGCTATGGCAAAAAGGCCTGTGCCAAAGCCGTAATAAAGCCCTATAGAGCTTGCGAGCGCGGTTGCCCCGGCCGCGTGAGCGCTCGGCATGCCGCCTGTGCCTACAAACCACCTGAAATTAAAGCGCTTCTCCCTTATTATACCGAGAAACACCTTGATGGTCTGGGCGCCTATCCAGGCGATTGCTACAGCCTGGAATACGTAGTTTCTGCCGAAGTGCGTTAATGCGCTTGTATCTAGGATATTCATAGTGTGAGTATTATACTATAATTTTGATATTGAAACAACAAAAAGCCCCGGGTTACTCCTCCAGGCCCTTTTCTTCCTCTATTTCTTTGAGTTTCTCCAGAAGGGCATCTTTATTCTTAAGGATGTCCTCGAGCTCCTCTTTTGACAGCGCCTCTACCTCTTCTTCGCCGGCCAGGTCCTCTTCCAGCTCCTTCTCTAATTCCTCTTCGTCGTAAAATATCTCCTCCTCTTCCACTTCCTCTTCATGTATGGGAGGCAGTGTAAGCGGTTCCACCTTTTCAGGCGGTGGAGGCTCGCCTATAAGCTTATCCAGAAGTTCATCATCCAATCCTTTTTTCTCTGCGCGGGATTCTTTTATCTTCTCTACCAGGATTTTCTGCTCTTCTGAGACTTCCTCAATCTTGCGGTGAAGCTGGCGGCGGGCAGTTCTTAAATCAGAAAGAAAGGCCCCTAAAAGTGCTATTATAAGCACCAGGACCACGACAACAGATGTGAGAAAGGCCGGTTTCCTGTGGAGCCACAGCGCGTATTTTATTATGCGGGAGGCCGCTTCTTCACTGATGCTCTCATAGGCAATGCCCAATAAATACCTGTCTATGGGCGCGCCTTCCAGTTTCTGCACCCATCTGACAATACCTGTTGCCTCAATCGGCTCTGCATAAATAGGAACATTTATGCTCAGCTTAACCTTTGTCTTTGTCGGAATAAAGCTTTCGATCCTCTTCCCGTGCAGCGTCTTAATCTCAAGCTGCATGCCTTTCTTGCTGATATCCTTTGTAAATGCCTCGTGCAGGGGCCCTAATTTTCCCTCGTCCATCTTCTGAAACTCTACGGGGAAAATGGTGTCCATCCTTACATATTCTCTTCTGTCCCATTCATAGGTGGTTTTGGGTTTCAGCTGGCCCATCAGGACAAGCCATTCGCGGCGGGCCTTCTTTGAAAGCCAGAGATAGATAATCAATACGGGAATGGAAACAACTAGATATATAATAAGGTGGCTCATTTCTTTCTGTAACAAGACCGGATCCATATTCATCATTTCTTTAACCTCAACTTTTTACAGCGCGCCCTTACAGACGGAATTGTTGTCCCCAATCTTTCTGCTATCGTCTTGTATGAAAGTTTCGGAAAATTGCTTTTGAGATAATTCTCCCTGCCTTTTGTCCAGTGAAATGCCTCCCTTGATATGCCGAGCCTTGAAAGCTTATGCGTAATAGAATCTACGCTCCTTCCGAGGGTCTCTGCCATTTTCTCATTACTCATACTGCCCCTGTTGGCCTTGAGAAAGGCCACTTCTTCTTTGGTAAACAGTTTTTTTGTCTGTTTTTCCTTTTCCTCCGGCTGCGGGGCTTGGTTTTCCTCAGGGAGAGTGGTTGCCTTTTCTTCCGGGGCCTTTTTCTCGGTCACCCTAAAGATCTTGGCTCTTACAAGTTTCTTATCCAGGACAGACTCCCTGAGCCAGTGTATCTCTTTCTGGGTCAGGCTTTCATCTTTGCCCTTTACCAGTATGAAAAACAGCTCTTTATCATTCCAGATTAAAAGCTGGGGCAGATCTTTGTATACCGCTGCCAGTTTCGCTATGTTCTCCTGGACATATTCGGGGCTGGATTTGATCGAGGCAAGCTCACCCTGAAGTTTTTCCTTATTCTCCCCAAAAAAGCTTATATGAAAATCCTCATCGCTTGCGTAATGGTCGCACAAGAGATCAAATATGCTCACCTTATAGACATGGTTGTCCTTTGTACCGGTAAAAACAGTGTCAAGGCATCGAAAACCTATCTGCGTATAACAGCTTTTTGCAAACTCTATCGCATTTATCGGATCGCCGTCAAGCCCCCTGACATGATTTTCGCTTACATACTCAGCCGGGAACTCTACTATATTGGGCTTGCCGAATTCAGCGTAGAATTCTTCGTTAGTCGGGGATGGTTCCTGGGTGATGGAGGGGACCTGGATCTCTATTTCTTTTTCAGAGATAATCTCTTCTTCTATCTTGGGCTTCGGGATGGGCTGGGGCTGTTCGATTGCCGGTGCGTGTTCTGTTTTAACGCCCGGCTCTTTTTTTTCAGTCCAGCCCTTTATCACGAAATACACGCCTGCCAGCCAGATAGAAAAAGATGGTACAGCAACAATCCAGAATAGTGGAAGATTGAATGCTTTCATCTGTTATTGGGTTAGTATAAAAATATTATTGCTTAATTCTTTTACATATATTATCATATAAGTGTGTTTAGGGCAAGTTATTTTAATATAATCTTATCATAAGGAGGCCTTGATGAAAAAATACAGGATCTACTTTTTAACAGCAGCCCTGGTTATTGCTGCATTGGCAATTTTCGCAAAAGTCAGCCTGGTAAGGTCTGATAATCTATACGGTTACGCAACCGATAAAGACGCTGTTAATATAAGGATTGATGAGTTCAGTGTAGAGCCGGAGGCCTCTGAATTTGACGGTAAGCTTCTTACCGAGGCCCTTAAAACAGCCCTCCGAAACCGTGTATCCGTCAAGTTCAATATAGTAGATAATCCCGACCAGGCTGACTTGATAGTGGTTGGAAAGGCCAGAAAGTTTACTTATCTCAAAAAGGATCCTATCGATATATTAATCCCGATAGGACTGGTGATAGACCTTTTGACAACGCAGAATTATTCCAGGTTAAAGTTTGACATAGAAGTTCACAACACTGCCGAGGAAAAGGTTGTCTGGAAAAGGCATTTAATTGCAACAGTGAATAAACGCAACATGAGTCGCGAAGCGAGTATTCCTCTCACAATAGAAAGGACTGCTAAAGTCTTTGTAAGGAAGTGTTTCGGAAGGCCTAAAGAATAGATCTATCCGTTTATCAATGCAAGTGCCTCTGAACGCGTCTTTTTATTCTTCCTGAAAACCCCTCTCACCGCACTCGTTACAGTAAGCACCCCTGGTTTTTTTACCCCGCGCATTGACATGCAGAGGTGCTCTGCCTCAATTACCACCATTACACCTTTGGGATTTAGCTTTTTCATGATAATATCTGCAACATCGGTTGTCAGCCGCTCCTGGACCTGCAGGCGTTTGGCCAGTATATCCACAACCCTTGCCAGCTTACTCAGGCCTGTGACCCTGTTTCCTTTGGGTATGTAGGCAACGTGCGCCTTTCCGATAAAGGGGAGCATGTGGTGTTCGCAGATCGAGTAAAGAGGAATGCCTTTTAAAAGTAT
>CAYVIU010000104.1:3773-4798 GCA_964451625.1 uncultured Planctomycetia bacterium
GTCGTGTTCTTTTTCAAAGACCACCTCGAGTTCTTTTTCAGGACTCTTGTTCATGCCGCCGAGGATTTCCTCGTACATGTTTGCTACGCGCTGCGGTGTCTTTAGAATACCGTCGCGCCGCGTCTTTTCTCCGACAGCCTCTAAAAGCATTTTTATTGCCTTTTCTATTTTTTTCTTATCCATATTTTTCTCCTTTACTTTCCGATACAAAACTCTGAAAAGATCCTGTCCAGGATATCCTCGCCCAGTGTTTCGCCTGTGATATCCCCGAGGGAATCTATCGCCTCTTTTACGCCCACTGCCACAAATTCCCCTGAAAGTTTCTTCTCGAATGACGCCAGCGTATTATTGATGGCATCATGCGCTGATAAAAGGGATTGTTTATGCCTTATATTAGTGATTAACACACTTCTGTCCGATTCAACATGCCCGTGCCAGACCAGATCGGTAATCGCCTTCTCGAGTGTATTAAGATTTTTCTTTTTTTCTACGGATATCTCAATTATTTTTTTATTATGGAGTTTGCTTTTTATTCTTTCTATATCGAGTTTTCTGGGGAGATCGGTTTTGTTTATAACAACGATTGTCTTTTTGTCCTTTACCTCATCCAGGATCATTATATCCTTCTGGTGCAGTGCTTCACTTCCGTCCAGTAAAAATAAAATAAGGTCTGCCTGTTTTATGTAAACACGGCTCCTTGAGACCCCTTCTTTAGTAAGCAGGTCTTCGGAATCGATAATACCTGCTGTATCGACTATCTTAAGAGGTATACCCCCTACATTCACTACTTCCTCTATAATGTCGCGTGTTGTGCCCGGGATATGGCTCACAATCACCCTTTTTTGTCTTAAAAATGCGTTCATGAGGCTGGACTTCCCAACATTGGGCTTTCCGCATATTACAGTGGTAATGCCTTCTCTTAAAACCCTGCCGCTTTCAGCTGTATCAATGAGCTTTTTAATCTTATTTTTTATATCCTTAAGCCTGGAAAGCATGCGCGAGCCGGAGATTATCTCTTTTTCGTC
>CAYVIU010000105.1:0-4716 GCA_964451625.1 uncultured Planctomycetia bacterium
TCTGTATAAGTATGGGGATGATTTCTTTTAAATCCTCGGGATTTACGTCTTTCAGTGCCAGCTCTTCAAGGGCATTTCTCCGCACTCTCATATTTACATCATGCAATTTATCTATAAGGCCCGGAATTGCCTCTTTTTCTATTCTTTCTCTGGGTTGATCCACGTGGGCGTATTCTTCACTGGGTAGACGCACTGCCTTTTTTGAAGTAAGGCTTGTCCAGACCTTTTCCCTGGCTCTATAAACTCTGCCATTTATTACTTTTCGTCCTTCATCATTTCTTTCAAATTTTCCATTTTCGTCTTTTCTCCAGGGTGTATTTTTCGCACTCAAGGTTTTTTTGGCTTCATCTGTGCCTATCGCGCCTAATCCGTATATGGCATCTACGCGCATTCCCGCAGACTCTTTGCTGTTTCTGTAGACTTCGTTCAGGGGGCCGAATGCCTTTGGATGACGGGTTTCTGCTAATGCCCTTACGGCTTCATGGCGGACATTGCTGTTTTCGTGTTTTAATAAATCCGTTAAAATAAGAACTGCTTCGTCTCCCCCGATCCTACCCAGGGCTTCTATCAGTTGTACAATCCTTGGATGTAAAAATGCTGCGTCTTTTTCTATATCTCTGACGGCAAGCTGCAATAAACTATTAATGGCGGGAATTGCATTTTCATCCCGCGCCTTGCCTAATGAATCTACTGCCTGCTGCTGGACTTCTATAACCCTTTCTCTTTGGGCAAGCCTGCTTAGGGCGGCTACGGCATTATCCAACTGTTCTTTAAGCTCCGGCACGTCTTCCTTATACTCCTGCACTTCTTTCTGCGCCAGGAGCATGCCTATTTGCTGGGCGGCGTGTTTGCGGTTCTTCCAGGCACTGTCTTTTAACATGGGGGTCAATCTTGAGAGGTAGTCACTGCAGTCAAGGGCTATTTTGCGCTGTCCTGCAAATGTCTTTTTCTGTTCGGCTACAGCGTCTACATCTTTATGAAGCGCCCTTGCCTTTATCTTTGCTAATGCGTTTCTGGCAAATTTCTTTTCATTATAGTGGGTGCTTTTTGACGATACAACTTTTTCAAGGGCCCTAATTACGTTCTCATCGCCTCTATTTCCTATTTCTCCCAGCACTCTTATGGCAGCAATAGTATTGCCGTCGTACGGTTTCCCTTCAGACGTCTCAGATTCCAACATCTGTACAAGAATAGGTGCCCTGTCCTTAAAATCTATATCGGCTATAGACATTATGGCTGTCTTGCGTACATAGAACTCTTCATGTATAAGGCCCTTCCTTAATACAGGGATTGCCCTTGAGTCACCTGTTGCAGCCAAAATCGGGATAATATTATTAAGGACTATTTGTCTGACAGCCTGAGCCCTGTCTCCAAGGACATCGTACTTGGTGCCTTCTGCTTCTGACAAGAGATTAATAAGATCAGGGACTGCCACTTTAAACCCGGAGATGTTTTTATCTACATCCATTCTCGCAAGGGTTCGTGAAACCATTGTTATTACATGCGTCCTCTGCTCAATGGTTTTATAATCTCTTCTCAATAAGTCTATTAAAGCCGCAATGGCCTGGTCCCCTCCCACTTCAGCAAGGCCTTCCTCTGCGCTTCTAAGCAGGGTTGGGTCATAGGAATCTTCATTTATGTGTTGATCGGCTAAAATATCTGCGAGGATAGCCGCTGATTCTTTATCAAAAACCTTACAGAATGTTTCTACGGCATTGTTTTGGCGTGTATAAAAGATCTGGTCTTTGGGCCAAAGTTTATACACGGCCTTCAGGGCGGGTCCATACTTTTCCTTATCCATGTCTTCACTGCGCAGATCGTTGGAGCTTTTTATTTCACCTTTTGCCGCTTTGCTGAGAATTGAAAACGCCAAGTCCCTGTTTATTTTCTTTAGAGCCTGGGCGGCTTCAAGTTTTACGGCTGGCCCGTTGTCGTACAACATTGTAAATATAAGCTCGAAAACTGCATTTTCTTCATGCATGTTGCCAAGGGCCCTGGCTGTGTTTCTGGAAACAAGGCTGTTTGAGTCATACAGCGCAGCTTTAAACTGAGGCAGTACTTCTTTGAAATAAGGTCTCGTATCCTCATCAGCGATATTGGACAATTCTTCTGCAGCAAGAATACGTATAGTCTCGTCCATCGATAATGCATTAACAAAGGCAGGTATAGCCGCCTTCAAGGCTGAATCTGTCCTCTTTTGCGCGATCTGGCCCAATGCCCTTACTGCTATGGCGCGGACACCATATTCTCCGTCTTTGGCGGCCTCTATGATTTCCGGGACAGCGCTTTCATCGCGTATTTCTCCAAGGGCGCTTATGGCACGAATGCGTACAGAGGCATCATCTTTATCCTTTAATGCGGCTTTGAGAAGATGCAGGGTTGTATCTATCGGTACCCCTTCTTTGGGAGGAACTTTCTGGTACTCTTTTTGATAAAGTGCGTTGATGAACTCTACGGTTTCTTTTTTTAGTTCTACCTTTTCCCTGGGTTCTTCTTTTGGTTCTTCTTTTGCAGGCTTTTTTTCCTCTATAGCCTTTTTTGCCTCTTTTTTTATCGTTTCTTCGGCCCTGACTGGTTTTTCTCTTCTAACCTTTTCCACGGCTTTAAAATATTCTTTTTCAAATTTTGAAGATATGATGCCGGCTTTGTATTCTGAAGGAAATTCATTTTCAATTGTTTTGTTTGAAAACTCTCTCTCTTCTTTTGTAGGTTCATACCCCATAGAGACTGCCCTCAGCCTTGCCTTCTCAAGGGCACTTGCTTGTTCAGCCTCGCAAAATGCAGCGCGGGCATTTATGCCTTTTTCCAGATACTCTCTATCTCTATCATCAAGATCCCTGAGGCGCCTTCCTATGGCCTGTTCTGCCTCTTCTACTGTAAGGGCCAGTTCTCCTTCTCTATACAGCCTTTTTGCCACTTCAATCTTGGCATCTATAAGTTTTTGAAGAGGGATATGCAGGACAACTATTTTTTCCTCGCCTATTGAGCGTTTTGCCGCAGCCATTACAGAAGATATCTTGTGTGCCTCTGATACATTTCTTACGTCTACCTGGGCAAGAATTGCTGCGTCTTCATCGCTGAGGTTCTTTACGGTCTCGAATATTTCGATAACCCTGTTCCGCATACCTTCCTTTAGAGTGCCGTCTTCATTGAAATAATCTGCCCAGACTGATTCTCTGCCTTCCTTTAATAAGGCCAGATCCATGGATATTGAGAGTGCCTGACTGGCTGAAAGTTGAGGTATTTCTTTTTTAATCGTCTTGGCTACCTCTAGCCGTTCTATTATCTCTTTTCTTGCCTCTTCACTCCTTACATTACCGAATTCATCAATGGATTTATACCAGTTTGATAAAATACCTCTTTTAACCCTGTCAAGCGCAACCGAAACCCTGAGGCCTACTGTAACAGGGTCTGAACCCTGAAACTGGCGTATGCCCTGGAACTGAAGGTTATTGGCCATTATGAATATTCTTATGAGGGCCTCTCTGTTTCTGGCTATTTCTTCGGCTGTTTCGCCTCTTACTCTGCCGGTCTTTGGATCAATGAATCTTGCCCAGTCTGATGCCTCGCCCTTTAACTCAAGGTCCATTAGTATAGCTGCTCTCACGCCTTTGGAGAACTTATCATCGCCTGAAATGAACGGGATATCTTCTTTATCCAGATTATCGGACTTAGTGAATATATTATCTACATGCCTTGCGTTCTCTCTTCTCTCCTCAGGGCTGTCGCCTTTTAATGAACCGTCTTCCTTGAAATATATGGCCCATCCCCAGTTGGCATTCTTATCCAGCTTATATGCCAGATGGAGAAATTCGGATATAGACATCCTGCGGCCTTCTTTTTTCTTTTTATCTTCATAGTGGTCGCCTGCCTGTGGCGTAAGGCTGGATATCCCATGAACCTGTATTTTGTCTGCATCCCTTACAAGCCCTATCACCTCTTCTGTGGTGTATCCTTTATCTCTTCTGAATTTTTCCCAGAATGAAGTCGTGGCCTCAGCCAGTGCCTTATCAGCATTCAGTTTAAGCGCATTTATATGCGCGGCTACCTTACCATGTTTTGTGGACTCAAAGACTTCTTCAGTCAGCCAGCGCCTTACACTAAGAAGTGCCAATTGTTGTTCTTTTGCGGTAAGATTTATCATATTGTTAAGCCTTTTTTCAGCAAGCGCCAGGTTGGCCTGCACTTGGTTGATTTGCTGCTGCAGTGCTGCGTCTTTCGCTTTTTCCGAACCCATAGCCGGGAAAGGACTGCCGGAACTGGGCGGCAGAAACTGCCATGGGCCCATAGCCTGTGTCTGCATGAGCTGTGCCTGGAGAAACCGTACCTGTGTTATGAGGTCGAAGATTTCCGCATCCTGATTCATAAGTTCCCATCTGACGCGGTTCCCTCCCATCAATGTATCCACGTCTGTAATACTCATTGTATTCCAATATTTTAATATTCCATCAAGGTGGCCTTCCTGTCTGCTTGGCACATATTTGCCGTGTGTCATGGCCGCATCTCTGAAGGCTATTTTGTTTTTAAATACCTTGGCAAGATCGCCTGCAGAGCGTATATCATGCAGCCTGCAGAAGTGAAGCCAGGCGGCTACGATAGCCGCTCTTTCGGGTTTTACATAAGCGCGATCCCGGCCGCGGTGGTATTTAAAAAAGTCTTCTCTTGGGTGGAGGTAGTACATGCACAAAAGGCCTACTGCCTCTTCTGCGGTCTTGA
>CAYVIU010000106.1:0-1134 GCA_964451625.1 uncultured Planctomycetia bacterium
ATACCTTTTCTACTTCTTTGATAATATAATGTATTTATATTGTAAAGATTGCTACACCGAAAAATATTTTTGATGAGGTACTAGTACATCATAACCCCTATTTTTATTAAACTCTTACATATAATCCTAATCTTTCTTCATGCACTCGACATATCTCTCTTAAAAATTTTAGAAAAGATTGCAGCATTCTATGATCCAAATTTGCAAGTTGTAGAGAACCTCTTATTGCTTTATTTCCCTCTCCCCAATATAGCATTAGACCGGTTAACAAAAGCTCTTTTTCTTTTTTGCTAAGATGTTTTTTAATACTAAAGGGATCGCCCTTTGGATTTTGCTTACAATAAGTACAGTCGCTGCGTGATCTTCGAGGTAAATTATGCCTCTCCATCCAATATACAACAGTTGGCCATGTAACATGAAGCTTCCTCGCTATATCATACATCGATAATTTATCTTTATAATATAGCCATTTTAAAGTAGTTTTAGATATTGGGCCTTTTTTCATTTTATTATACTTTCTCGTTCTTTACAAAATATGGTGGGCAGTAGAGGATTCGAACCTCTGACCTTCAGTATGTCAAACTGACGCGCTAACCAACTGCGCCAACTGCCCTGATGATTTTGGAGGCGACGAGCGGATTCGAACCGCTGAATCGGAGTTTTGCAGACTCCTCCCTTAAACCACTTGGGTACGTCGCCTTATTCCTTATCCCGAGGATTTACCCAATCGCGGGTTTCGACCCAGCGCACATCGCCGTTTAGGTAAAGTGTGTTTCCGCCGACTGCCCGGTGATTGGTATCCTTGTCTAATATGTAGTTTTTATCGGACACCAGTATCGTATCAAGGGGATCTTTGATGTCCCACCCGCTTGCATACGTGTAACTGGTGGTTGTATCTATATCAAGGCCGCCCAGGGATATTTCACTTGCGTCTATATCACTCGGGCAGCTGAAAATCTTTAAGTTATCTATGTATTCCGGGTGTAAATCCGACAAATTCAGCGGAAATTCTCCGTCGTTACGAGCGGCATATTTATAAATGGCTATGCCCACGCGCCTTAAGTTATTTGCGCATTCAAATCTGCGGTTCTGCTCCCTTGTCTTTGCCACCAGAGGCATGAGGGATACTATAAT
>CAYVIU010000106.1:1158-4687 GCA_964451625.1 uncultured Planctomycetia bacterium
AGTTATCACTATCAGTAATTCTAATATTGTGAAGCCTTTTTTCGCCACAGTTTCTCTGCCTTGTTAACTAAATGGGCCGCTATTTTTCCTTTTGTTGCGTTTCTGAGCCAGGTGTTTTTCCCGGTTCCGTTTATTACAAGCACATCTGTGGGCCCTTTACCAAATGGGCTCTTTTTCTTTGCAATTTTATTGGCTGCCATGATATCGAGGCGCTTTTTTGAGAATTTCTTTTTCGCATTTTTATACAGATCGTTTGATTCAAGGGCAAAACCCACTAAAACTTTATCCCTTTTTCTTTTCCCGAGATCAAAGAGGATGTCGGGATTCTTTGTAAGCTCCAGGTTCTTTGTCCCGGATCCCTTTTTTATCTTTGTGCGGCTGGTTTTAACAGGCCTCCAGTCGCATACAGCAGAACTCATAAACACACAGTCGGTCTTTTTAAAATTGCTCCTTACTGCCCTTGCCATTTCCCCGGCTGTTTCAACTGTGATAAAACGCACCCCCTTTGGCGGCGTTAAGTTCGTAGGCCCGCTTATTAATGCGACCTTGGAACCCTTTCTCCTGGCGGCCCTGGCTATTTCATAGCCCATCAGGCCTGTTGAAAAATTGCTTATAAACCTTACGGGATCGATTTTTTCGCGGGTCGGGCCTGCTGTAACAAGCACCCTTGGGTGTTTTCTCATCACCTGATCACCTTCTTTGCCTGGGCTATGATCTCTCCGACGTCGGCAATATGGCCCATCCCCTTGTATCCGCATGCAAGATGCCCTGATATCGGGCCCACAAACTTATAACCCAGCTCTTTAAGGCGGGAGATATTGTCTTTGACGGCCTTGTGTTTGTACATGTTGTCATTCATGGCAGGTGCTATCAACACAGGGGCCTTTGTGGAAAGCACTGTGCAGCTTATTATAACGTCACAGCCTCCTTGAGCAAGCTTGGCAATGATATTGGCCGTTGCGGGGGCTATCAAAATAAGGCTGGCCTTTTGCGCAAGCGAGGTATGCAGGGGGTCAAAGTTGTCTATGGCTGCAAACATGTCTTCTACCACTTTGTTGTTTGACAGGGTCTGGAGTGTGAGTGGGGTAATAAAGTGTTTGGCCTCTTTTGTCATCAAAACCGTGACATTGAAGCCTAGTTTTTTAAGGCCTGATATAATATCACAGGCCTTGTAGGCTGCAATGCTCCCAGTGACCCCTAAAAGAATCTCTTTTTTCTTTACCATCTTAAATCTTCCTGCTTATTTACCCGCTTTTAGCTTGACCTTGCCGTCTTTGATTTCTTCGAGTGCAACAACGGAAAGCTTGATATGCGGGTTTATCTCAATAAGCTTTCCCGCGCCGGCATTCAGTTCTTTTACCCTCTTGGAAGCCAGTATTACCAGTTTATAAACACTGCCTCCGGCCTTATCTAATAACTTTTCTATTGGTGGATATGCCATTTTATTGTTTTTCCCTTTCTTTTAGTATTACCGCTTTCAATTTTGCAAGGGCCTTTTTTATGGAATCATTGACAACCACGTAGTCGTATTTCGGGATGTATTTTAATTCCCTTTTAGCGACTGAAAGGCGCTTTGCTATGCTTGTGTGATGTTCTGTGTTCCTTTTCTTGAGCCGTTTTTTGAGTTCACCCAGTGACGGCGGCGCTATAAATATAAAGGCGGCATTGGGGCAGGTCTTTTTCACCTGCATGGCCCCCTGCACATCTATGGAAAGGATCACGTCTTTCCCCTTTTTCAGTTTACCGGCCACGAATTTCCGGGGGGTGCCGTAAAGATGACCGAAATTCCCGGCCCATTCAAGAAAGCCGTTTTTCCTGATGGTGTCTTTAAACTTTTTTTCGGTAACAAAGAAATAGTCTCTCTTGTTTCTCTCGCCGCGCCTGGGCCTTCTCGTTGTCATGGATACGGACTGAACGAGCGACCTGTCTTTTTTCACTAATCTGTCACAGAGCGTGGTCTTGCCGCTGCCGCTTGGTGCAGATACTACAAAGATCCTTCCCCTTCGTTTTGCCATATCTACTGGATATTCTTAACCTGTTCTCTTATTTTTTCAATCTCGCTCTTTATCTGGATAACATTCTTTGCGATCTGCGCATCGCTTGCCTTTGCCCCCACGGTGTTGATTTCCCTGTGAAGTTCCTGGGCAATAAAATCTAATTTTTTACCTATCTCTCTTTCTCTCCTGAGAGATTCTTCAAAAGCGGATAAATGGGATTTCATGCGCGTCAGTTCTTCTGTTATGTCGCAGTTCTTGGCGAATATCGCCACTTCCTGTTCCAGCCTGCCTTTGTCCAGGGCCTCGGAACCGGTGAGTTCTTTTATGCGTTTTGACAGATGTCTTTTGTAATTCCCGACATTTATGCTGGAGCGCTTGCCGATTTGCACCAGCAGCTTCTTTATGCCCCTGACCCTTTTCGCAAGGTCTTTTTGGAGTGCCTTTCCCTCTTTTCCCCTGTCCAGGAGAAGGCCTGCAACTGCCCGGGTAAGCACCTTTCTCACGTGGACCCAGACCTTTTCTGCCTCTATCTTGGGGGCCTCATAGCTTATGACCCCGGGAAGTGCTATAAACTGGTCGAGTTTAATATCCCCCTTAAGGCCCAATGCCTTTTTCAGCTTTGCCAGGTGCCTTTTATACGCGCGGGCTGCATCAACATCTATGGAGATCTTGTCCACCTGGTTCAGCTTGTCATCAAAGGTCACATTTACGTAGAGCTTGCCGCGTGTTATGTTTTTCTGGAAGATCTTTTTGGCCCTGTCCTCAAATCCGGCCAGGCCGTTGGGCAGTTTTATCGATGTATCAAAAAATTTATGGTTCAGGCTCTTTATCTCAACTGTGATTATTCCGTATTTGCACTTTGCACTTGCCCTTCCAAACCCTGTCATGCTGTGTATCATTTCCAGGTCCTCTTTTTTTCGTTTTTGATTGTAATTGTCTTGGTGGGATACGCATCCACTATTATCTCATCCGGCTGGAACCAGAGCTTTATCTCGCGCTCTGCCTCTTCCTGGTTGGTTGAGGCATGTATAACGTTTTCATACACACCCTTTGTGGTGATCCTGCCGTATGCGCCTCTTATAGAGACCGAATCCGCCTCTTCCGGGTTCGTGGAACCGCATATCTCGCGGACCTTGTCTATGGCATTCTCTCCCCAGTACACCATTGCCATCACCTTTTTCTTGTGGAACTCGCCCATAATGTATTTTATGAGTTCTCCAAAAAAAGGTTTGTCTTTCATGTGGCCGTAGTGTTCCTCGGCCAATTTTTTTGAGACCTTCACTATCCTCGCGGCCACTATGTCGAGCTTTGTCTCGGAAAGCCGTGTGAGGACATTGCCTGTAAGGGACTTCTTCAGGCCGTCCGGTTTAATAAGTACGAGTGTTTGCTGTTTCATATATGGCTCCTTATAGTGTTCTAATTATAACAAATACATATATAGCTGTCAATCGTACATTTCAAGCGTACATTCCCACCGCGTAGGTTAAGTGAATTTTCCTCCACCAAACCTACGCGGTGGGAATGCGGTAAAA
>CAYVIU010000107.1:0-4574 GCA_964451625.1 uncultured Planctomycetia bacterium
TCATATATTCTGCATCCTTTTCGAGCTATTTTCGCTGTAATCTCCGGTTCAAATTCAAAACCTTTGCATGTCAGGACAATTCCTTTGACAATATCCCTTTTTATAACCTTGTAGGCAGTCTCCATATCACTTATCAGCGCTCTGTAAAGAATACAGGTCAGGCAATTTAAAAAGAGATTCGCCAGCTTACCATGCAGCCTCATGTTTGTGCCCCAGTAGTTTCTTGTACCGTAAACGACATCGGCAAACCCCGCCGTAATAGGATGGACAAGCTTGTGATATTCGACCGGATCTAATTCCAGGTCTGCATCCTGGATTAACACAAAATCTCCGCTGGCATGTTCGAAACCTATTCTGACGGCCGAGCCCTTTCCGATATTAACCTTTGAATATCTGAATATCGTAGTGGAACCAGGCCTGTCCTTACCCCTTTCATAGTCTCTTAATATTTCAGTTGTCCCATCGGTTGAACCATCATCAACTATAATAATTTCCTTTTCTATGTCTTTTAATTCCACAGCCGAAACCTTCTTTATAACTTCTGCGATTGTATTTACTTCATTATAAACCGGGATAATTATGGAAAGGCGCTTCATTTTAATCCTTCTCTTTATATAATAATTCGCTATATAATGCTTCGAGTTTTGTTTTGTATTCATCAACGAAAAACAACTCTTCCACCCTTTTTTTGCCTGCCTCACTATACCTTTTGGCCAATTCAGGTTTATCCAGGAGCTCTTTAACTGCCTCTGCTAATGTATCCGGATCAGCAGGTGGCACAAGGATACCTGTTTCGCGGTCTTTTATCACTTCCGGAACCCCTCCCACATTAGTCGCAACACAGGGGATTCTCATATACATCGCCTCAGCCAAATTTATGCCGAAGGCCTCTTTCAGAGGGGATGCTACAAAAACATCCATTGATGTAAGAAGCTGGGGTATATCCCTTCTCAATCCCATAAAAACCACAGATTTATCAAGCCCATTTGCCTCCACATAGGCCCTCAGCTCTCTTTCCAATGCCTGGCCCTCGCCTATGAGGAGAAGTGCGGCATTAGGGTAGCTTTGCAAAACCTTCTGGAACGATTTTATAAGATACACATGTCCTTTTCTTTCGGAAAATGAGGCTACGTATCCCAAAACAGGATTTTGCCTTAAGCCTAAAACGGCCCTTAACTCTTCTTTTGATTTCTTAACTATGAACTTATCCGGGTCTATCGCATTATAAAGAGTAAGAATTTTATGCTCGGGGACCTTTTCTTCTTTAATAAGATATTGCTTCACTGCTTCGGAATTGGCTATAATACTGCTCGTGCCCCGGGAAAGTAATTGGTTTATCTTTTTAAAAATATACCTCAGCCCCCGGGGATACCTTTCATAATAATTCTGCTCCTCTACGATTATCGGGCGAATACCTAAAATCATTGCAGCGATACGGCCGTAAAAATTAGGTATTGAAAGAGTCATGTGAACAATATCAAAATGGTGCCCGTTCATATATTTCAAAATTTTAAACAGCGTAAAAATATTTAAAAATCTCAGAGACCCCTTTTCCTCATGTACCCTATATCCCAGAGCCTCTATTTCTTTGCCTATCCGGCCTTTTTCACCTATACAGTAAAGTGTTACATCATACCTGGTCCTGTCGATATGCTTCAAAAACGTAAGCCGTATCTCTTCTGCTCCGCCGGCTTTCAGGTTCGGGTGTATATATAATATTTTAATCTTTTTCATATTATTTCTGGGCCACGAGGCACAGGTTATAACCCAGATATTTAAAAATAGGCTTTTTGCCTATCCTTTTTGTTAGTGGCGCACTTTTTAAATAAGCCCGGTAGGCTGTTTTTTCTGAAAATGCCGTCAGGAAATTGTGCGGGATAAACATTGTTGAATATAGCGCCTTTATTTTGAGGCCGTTGGCTTCAAAAAGCCTTTTCCACCTTACCGGCAGGTGGCTTAAAAATTCGTCTCTCCAGCATCTGTAATTTCCGTGAGGGCTGCAGCATGGAAAGTTCGGATAATCCTTTAAAAATTTCTTGATCCTCTTTGAAAACGGCAGTACGCCGGCCCTCATTCCTTCCTCCACGCTCGCCACTACTGTACTGTCATTATTTGCTGGGGAAAAACCCAGTAATTTAAGGAGATAAACAAGGCCTCTTTTGAATAAATACGGGTAGAAATGTAGAGGGGCAGATAGCCTTTCCATAAAATTCGGGACGAGCGCGATGACAATGCCGTCTTTCTTCAAAACCCGGCTCATCTCACTTACCGCTTTCTCTTTATCGTCAACGTGCTCCAGCACAAAAGAAGAAAAAACCAGGTCAAAACTTTCATCATTAAAGGGGAGTTTTTCGGCCCGGCAGCCAAGGAGGGCTATATTTCCTACGTTTAACCCCTGAATTAATCTATCTGCATGTTCCATGCCGATCGTGCTTGTGCCAAGATTATAATCCGGCAGGTCGGTAGCAATAATCCTATCGGCCTTGTCTGAAAAGAGAACGGAATTAAATGCGTTTCCGCACCCTATTTCGAGCATGGTCCCCACCTTTCCAATATTCAGGAAATCAAATAATAATTTCAATTCCTGTGTTTTCAGCCTGAAGTGATACGGCCACGGCTGGGTATCAGCCGCTTTTTTTTCGGCCTGCTGGCTTAACCTGTCTATTTTAAGCATTTTTCTGAACCCTGCATGTAAAAAGAATCATATTGCTAAACATCCTCTGTAAAAAATACAGAATGGTTCTCTCAAGAGGATTATCGGCTTTTTCGGCTATAATTATTTTTTTTAGATACCCCTTGAAGCCCGCAAAAGAGTTAAGCCTGTCCCTATCTCCTGATGAAAGGCTTTTCCGGCCTGTGGCCTTATAGGAAAACAGCTTCCTTACCAGTTGAATATCTCTCATGCCCCAGCCTATGTTAAATACCTTATCGGAAAGAACCAAAAAATTGTTTTCTTTCAAAGGCTTTATGAGTTCGTTCTTTTTATAACAATATTTATGGAACACGTATCCGGGAAACGGGCTGTGTTCTTTTTTGTGTTCGCTGGTCAATATATATTTAAGATTGCGATTGTCCATGTCTATCTTCGTTTTGTTCCCGCTCCTTGTAAGAAAATTAGAGATTGAATAAAGGCTGCGCACCGGATTGAAGTAGGGCACCGAAATCAACAACACCCCTCCGGGTTTTAATACCCTGGCGGCCTCTCTCAATACGTCCCGCGGCCCTTCTTCGAAATGCTCAACCACCCCTCCTGAATAGTAGGCGGTAAAAAAATTGTCGGGATACGGAAGGCTTCTTACATCGGCCATTTTGACAGGCAGGGTTTTATCATAATTCAATATCCTCTCAATGGCTGCCTTAGAATAATCTATCCCCTCTATATCGTAACCCTTCCTGTGATAATGCGCGACATACTGGCCTATGCCGCAGCCACCTTCCAGGATCTTGCCCTCTTTAGGAAGATATCTATCTAAAATCCTGACCAGGGGGTCTATATCGCAAAACCCGAGGACTTCTCTGATAGAAGAGGATTGCCAGTTATTATTCCAAAAACTATCGTTATTACCCAGGGATTCTTCAAAATATACCTTTTTCATATTCAGCTTAAAAATGCATATGCCTTCGTCAGGAATGCCCTAATCATCGGCGGCAGGTCTATTTTTCCAAAGACCTGAAGGTCATCCTTTTTAAAGACCTTTGTCTTTTTGATTACAAGATATGTAATGAAAAGAATCGCCAGTAAAAGGCCTATTCTTGCAATATTATTTTGTACGATCAGCCAGCAGGCTGCTGCGATAAAAACCGGCAATACCCAATATAATGAGTTTATACTGTTTACATCAAATTTCTTTGAGATAAATAATGCCGCTAAAAAAGTGGTTATGGAAAAAGCCAGGAGAGCGGCAATGGCCACCCCTATGATACCGAAAGATTTAATCATAAAGTATGCCAGAATAACATTCGCCAGAGCGCCCACTGCGGTTACAGCACCAACAAACTTTGCATAATCAAATGCCATAATAACCGGTAAATAAAGTGTCCTGACAGCCGTAGCGGTATTTGCTGCAATAAGTATTACAAAAGGTACTATGGAATAACGGTATTCAGATCCTGCAAATATTGTCAATAAACTGCTTGAGGCTATTCCTAACAGGGCTATACCGGAAATAAAGATGGAAATCTGGGGTATAATCCTTTCTACAAATATTTTTATATTTTGCTTTTTCCCGGCCACCCGATAAGATACTATCAGCGGGAAGATTACATTGAACAGCATCTGCGGCAATACAAGAAGCTGGAGGGCTACGAGCGAAGCCAGGGCATAGATACCGACCTCGTAGCTGGTCATAAAAATACGTATAAAGAATTTATCGACCCACTCCAGAACAAGGGCCGCGCTGCAGCTGAATACATAAGGCCATGAATAAGCCAAAACGCTGTAAATCTTCGGCTGCTCCCCCCAACTGAATAAGCGCATCTTCTTGAGCTTCAGAAAGCTTAAGGATATCGAAACAGCATAGGATATAAGGCAAAATAAAATCACCTTTTGCAGGGTTAGGCCGGCCCTGTTCGTG
>CAYVIU010000108.1:0-4546 GCA_964451625.1 uncultured Planctomycetia bacterium
GTTTTTTAGTTTTAACGATGCTGTTAAGCTTTGACTCAGGGTCTCTTTTAAACTTATGATATGCCCCGATCAGGTCCTCAAACGTCATCTTCTGCGATTCTATCGCCTGCCAGATCTTGTCAGCCTCTTCACCGGAATGCGGGCCTATTCCCATCACACCTTCGATAGAGTTTTTGGCCTTGTTCGTGAGAAACAGCATCGCGCGGTTAAATCCGAGGCCCTCATGAAACGTTATTGCGGTAAGTATGATATACAAAATCTCACGCAGCTTAAGCGTTCCACGCATGGCATTGCTTACCTCGTAGAGCAGGTTTAGCTCCGCACGGCTCATACTCAACTCATCCCGCAGTTTCCTTATCTCATCCATAGCCAGTAGTATACCAAATCCTTACTCGTTGTCAATAAGAACTATTTGCGAAGGGGGTGGGGTTCGCCGGAACGCGCAATTTTCCCCAGCGAGGAAAATTGCGCTCTCTTTTTGGCCTCGCTCTTTTTTGCCTATACTTTTATGCGGGCAAAAAAACCATGCCCGCTTGGCCAAAAAGACGTCCTGCTCACCCCACCCCCCTCGCAAATCTCACATTTACCCAATTCCTTACGATTAAAAGAGTTAAAGAAAAAATAAGCCGAGGCTGAGCCTCGTCACATGTAAAACATCAAAAAGCTTGTTATTTTCCCTTGCAATATGGTAATTATATGATATACTTATAGGATTTAATATGTGCTATGTAACCCAA
This sequence comes from uncultured Planctomycetia bacterium, assembly GCA_964451625.1. Classification (GTDB taxonomy): domain Bacteria; phylum Omnitrophota; class Gorgyraeia; order JABMRJ01; family CAYVIU01; genus CAYVIU01. Next base: position 738 of record CAYVIU010000108.1, read on the forward strand.
GAGACCCATGACCCATAACACACAACCCAAGACAGTTATACTGAGAATAACGAACATATTAGTATTATGCGCATTTATATTTAATACTGTCTTTAGTGATATAGGCTATGCTATGGACAGCCTGAGACAGGTACGTCTTGCAGAAGTGGGACCGAATACTGAGAACAAGAGGGAGTTCACAAAGCAATTTCCAAGGGAAACAAAAGAGCTTAATCTTGCATTAGCAACCTCACCAATGACAGCGCCAACTGGGGCTCTGCCTTCGCTTTTAAACCCACAACACATGACCCATAACTCACAACCCAATCGCTCCTCACCCGCCACTGGCGCATTGCAGTCAGAGCGGGACCCAATAGGGAAAGTAGAAGGTATTACAGGTGCTGGTGCCGCTATAGCTTCCTTGCCAACAGTACTCTTGACTGTTTATGCAGCTGTTAATACTGAAAGTTTTGGAACAGCACTTTTAGCCTTTGCCGGAGGCGCAATCGCCTTTATCCTTGAAGTATCTTTAATCTATGCCATCACCTCTTTTATTTATCGAAGATCAAATCCTGTGACCTGGTATATAGCAAAGGAAAATATTGGTGCCTTAGTAAAACTAGGAGAGCCTGCAGTTCCTCAATTACTAAAGGCGCTGGAAGCTAACAATGCAAGAAGTGTAGTTGCGGCTAAGGCCTTGCTAAGGCTTATGGATAGAGGTGAAATAGTTGACTTGCGAAAAGACGTTGAGACTTCTCTGGCGGATACATTCACAAGACTGGTTAACGATGATAATGATTTCCATGTGTGCGAGATTGATTTCGATTTTATTATCTCATGCTTAAGAAAAAAAGCTGGTTCCGATGAAAAGATAAAAAAAGCTATGGCAAATAAGCTTCTCGCTGAACTAAGAAAGCAGCGCATGCTTACTGATTATGCCAGAGAAACAGCAATACCTGAAGTACGAAAGTCAACGAAAACGCTGGAAGAGTTTGAGCAAGTGATTAACATGGCTATCAGATTGGTCAGGAGGAAGATAGGCTGCTGCGACGTTTTGGAAGTAGGTGTTCCGAAAGCTATAGAATTAACCGGACACGATAGCGAAAGATTAAAAATACCACTACGCATATTAGAAGAAGCTGAGATACAATGGGCGCGAAAAGATAACTTAATTGAGTCATGGCCATCCGAACCAGAGGCTCACCGGGTTCATCGACAGTTTATAAGGGAAGTGACTTTGCCTATTATTGCCATGTATGAAGATTTTGAGCAGGCAAAAACAGCTGTAGAAATATGCCTCTCTTATACAGAGATAGAGCTTGTTAAAGAATGGGATGAGGAGGTGGAGGAAGTCCAGTATTGTCGGAAAGGAGAGATCGTCTCGTGGGAAACGGTTATCAAACACTTCAAATGGGAGAGACTCGATATTAGTGATGCAATTAGCTTAGTGCAAAACTCGTATTCTTTACGTAAGCAAGTAGAAGAAATGCAGACTAAGCCACAAAGCCGTATGAGATCACCTAATCCGAAGGGCGACAAGGGGCGCACGTCGCCAGTAAAAAAGTCTTCAGCTTTCAGCTCTCAGCCATCAGCTTTAAATCCGACTCATACATCGCCTGCTGAGGAAAAACCCATATCTCGGCGCCACGCGTTGAAACTTGGACTATTGTCTATTTTGGGTTTGGGAAGCACTGGATTAGCTGGCGAAAAGCCCAAAGATACAACTCTGCCTACTGCCGATAATCATATAGAAACGGCAATCGACTTTGCGAAGCTTGCCAGTAGTCGTCAATTTGCTTTGAAAGCCATACTGCTTGACCCTACATTAGTTGGATTAGAAAACCTTTGGGATATACATCCTTTGCAACAATCAGAAGTAAGAAAAGGCCTAGACTCAAGCAAGCATTTTGAATTTGCAAACGGTCACATCTATCATGGAGGCACTGATCTCGATAGTGTTTTATTGGAAAATGAGACAAGGGGAAGACACTTTTTCACAAGAGTTGCCCATGAGTGGGCGGTAGGAGTCTTTACAAAAGAATCAAAAAGCCCCGCCATATATGTTTTGGATACTCAATACTTTAATAGGTTAACAAAGACTGGCCATGCAGAATTTCGCTATGATATTATTACCGCAGGAGGCGTTAAGTATCTTGACCCATATCCAGTAGCTAATTTTTTCTCTCTTGATATGGTAAAAGAAATCTGGGTTAGCGAGGAAACTTATGCTAGATACAGGAAAATTGCTGCCGCAGCAAAACCCTCGGATTTACCTGTAGAAGATCGACCTTTAATGGCTATCCAAGATAAACTGCGCAAACTCCTCGATAGAAACAAAGGCAAAATAAAAAAGATACCAGGTATGCGGCATGCAGCACTAGGTTGTAATACAGAATCAGAAAGAGGAATGTCTTATGCAGAGGCACATAGAATTGTCGGCGGATATATGAAATCCAGAGGGTTGTTTCAGTACATACCATTCATTAAGGTTGTGGGCAAAAAGAACCCCTTTAAAAATATTGACATGAAGGATCTGGCTTCAAAAGCATTGGCTTTTAATCGTCAATATTTGGAAAGAAAAAATGAGGCTAATGAGGTTTTAAAAAGAGATAAGCTTTGGGAAACAAAACTTAAGCAGGGTGCGACAGGTATAGCTTACTTATTGTATTATTGTGCGGTGATCTGGGTTTCTATAAAATTATGGCGTAAATTTATAAAACCACCTGTTTCCAAGCCTGGGACCAGCGTGACTTCGGATAAAGGAGAATCCAGCACTGCTAAAAAAGAAGCCGGTCCTCGCTCCTCACCCGCCACCCTCCTACGCCAGAATGGTCGGGCTATTCAGAGAAGTGGCTACGGAGGGCAGGCACATATCGAGCTGAGCGAGGATGAGGGGCGCACGTCGCCGGCTGCGCCGGAAATACGACTGCCGGAGGTGTTCGGTGCTTTTATGCGAATTGCTAGAAGCTATGAAGGACTTACTGGTTCTATACGCCAGGATTGGATTCTATTGACAGCCGCTTTTTGCGACCAGTTGCCCGCGCAGTTTAGGATGTATGAACTAAAAAGGCTCCCAGATAGTCTCAAAGCTGATAACGATGGCGATGTGAGGTCTGAGTACAGTGACTTTGCGGATTTCTTGGATCGCAGCATCGTGATAGTACCTCAAAAAGATTTATCCGACATTCTGAGAGCTCTTGTCACAAAAAAGTTTTTCTCTTTTGAGGAGGTATCACAAGAGAAATGGCCTTATAGACATTATGTATACAACGTAACACCCAAAGGCCGGACCGAAGCCGCAATGCTGGCCCGAAGAATATTGAAGCAAGCTTCAAGCCGCAGCTCACCGGCAGGCCAGATAAAGCGGGCAGAGGAGATTGATATAAATGAACTTATAAGAAGAGAGTTACGCGGCCTTTATGTTAAGAGAAAACTTTTCTTTCCGGAAGAAGGTCTGCCTAAGATAATAGGAAATCTAGGTAAATTAATAGCGGCTTTTATGGAGTTGTTTGGAAATGCAGTTGAGGCTATAACTGGCACAGAAAAATCTCTCCTATCAGTATCTACGAAAACAGTATCAAGTGAATCTATGGGGCCCTGTGTCGAAATAACGATACTAGATAATGGTCCGGGCATTCATCCGGATAAGATAAATTGCATTTTTGATAAAGGTTTTACAACAAAGGTTAACATGTGGGGAGGGTTAGGTTTATACACGGCCAAAAAAATCATCGAATCCCACGGCGGCACAATCGAGGTCGAGTCTAAGCATGTAAGCCAGCACCCCACGGACCACGGCACCACCTTCACCATAACACTGCCAACGCGCA
>CAYVIU010000109.1:0-4539 GCA_964451625.1 uncultured Planctomycetia bacterium
AAGCCTTAAATATTTACGCTGTATAGGGGATTTAACAGAAAAGAAGTTTCTCATTTTTCGTCTCCTTCTTTGTCTTTATAACCTATCTTTATATCATCAAAAAAGCCCTCTGCATTTGTGCCGGTTGAGTCTGCATCGGTCATAAAGGCTATGGCACCTATGTTTGACTTGGGCTCTTCTCCAAATGCCGCTATGTAATCTTCATATATATCCCTGCGTTCGTTTATCCACGTGCCCTCTTCCCTTTTTCCCGATTCAACTACAAAGAGTTTTAAGTTTTTGGAATACGGGCTTGATTCTATTGTGCCTTCGGGGATGCTCTCAGTCCATATGTATTCAAGGGCCTTTGTATTTGTAAAGATTAAAGACGGGAATATTACATAGACCCTGGCCACAAAATCGTCCTGCTTTGCGTCTTTAAGATTTTCCTTTTTATTCTTTATGGGAAACTGCTTCGCATTCCATCTCCAGCTTATGATAGGGTGGCTGGTTATGTTAAGCTTGATCTTATAGTACATGGCAGAGGCAGTGCCGTTGCTGGAGGCAAGGACAAAAGAACTGTGGTTTTCCTTGTCTATGCTGTAAACGACCCGGCCCTTGAAAATCTTCTCTTCCCATTCCTTGAGGGCATCGTCTTCGGAAAACGGAAAATACTTAACCGTCTCCACGCCTATCCCGAGGATAAAGTTCCACACAACCCTGGTCACCCTTGGAAGGACAAAGACTGTCAGGATAAGCGAAACAACCGCAACTATAATAGTCTTCTTACTGAATCTGGGCATGTTTCCCCTTATGGTATAAATAGACTACTATTATATTAAATATATACGCACTTGGTCAAGCTATATTCTTAGGGACGGTTCTCAAATCGTGAGGAGAAGTGTCCCAGAGTTGTGAGGAGAAGTGTCCCCTAAGAAATCTTGGTGCCTACCGCAACGTCCTTATCAGAGACCAATACGGACAACCCTGCCTTATCCCTTGCTGCCAGGATCATACCATTGGACTCTGTGCCCCTTATAGTTGCCGGCTCAAGGTTTGAGATAACGACAACCTTCTTCCCCTTGAGTTCTTCGGGCTTGTAATGCTCCCGCACACCGGCAACGAGCTTGCGCTCTTCCCCGCCGATATCGACTGTCACGACATAAAGCTTATCGGCGTTGGGGTGCACCTCCACCTCTTTAACCACTGCTATCTTAAACTCCAACTTCTTAAAATCATCGAACTTTACCATTTTCTGCTCCTTTCTTTTTTATCGGACATTTATCACATTTTGGTTTTTTCCTGCAGAACTCTTTGCCGAGTTCCACTATTAAAGCGTGGTATTCGTTAAACAGCTTTCTCTTGCGCGGCAGATTATTCATAAAGAACGCCTGAGTCTCTTCATAGCTTGTATCAGGTTTAATGAAGTCATGCCGCGAGAACACCCTTTTTGTATATGCGTCGACTACAAAAACGGGCCTGTCTCCGGCGTAGAGAAGGATGCTGTCGGCCGTCTCCGGGCCTATGCCGTTTACGCCAAGGAGCATCCTGCGAAGCACAGGGGTTTTTGTCTTAAACATGCCTTCAAGGCTTCCGTCGAACTCCCTGAACAGAAAATCTATAAAGGCCTTAAGGCGCTTTGCCTTTATATTGTAATAGCCCGCCGGCCTTATCAGCCTGGCAAGAGTCTTCGTGTTGATCTTCTTCAGGGAATGGGCCGAGAGCCTCTTTTCTCTTTTGAGGTTTGCTATTGCCTTCTCCACATTCTTCCAGGCAGTGTTCTGCGTCAGTATCGCCCCTATTATCACCTCAAAACTTGAGTCGCCGGGCCACCAGTGCCTTGGCCCGAATCTGTGAAAGAGCTTATTGTATATATCGATAAGGCGTTTATTTTTTGTCATGTGCGGGGCACAGGGAGAAGTAATCGCACCACTTGCATATCCTGCCCGGTGCCGGTTCAAACTCTTCAGAGTTTATAAGTTCTGCGGTCTCCAGGACCACGCCCTTTGCCTCTTCCAGCTGTTCGGCCGTCCTTGTGGTGGTTATCTTCTGGTTAGGCCCGATATAATAAAAGCTTAAAAGTTTGGGATTGAGGCCCAGCACCTCTTTTGTGGCTATGGCGTATATATCAAGCTGGAGGCTTTTCTCGGCAGCCCTCTTATCAGAGGCCTTGCCTGTCTTGTAATCTATTATTTCCACGTCAGTTTTGCCGATCTTGTCAATCCTGTCTATGCGGACATCGACAACAGAGCCGCCTATCTTCAGGTCAAGTTTTTTTTCAAGGTACAGGGGCGGCCTTGAAAGGATCTCTTTATTATTTTTAAAAAATGTCTTCAGTGAAGCCTGCCCGCTTTTTTTGTAGGCGCTCTCCTGCATCTTGCTTTCATACCCTGTCGGCATCCAGTAATTTTTGTACAGATCAAGCAGTGTATTCTCATCCACTGCCTTGCGCTCCTGCACCATCTTGAAGAAATCCTCGAGCGCGGAGTGCACAACCGTGCCGAAGGTGAGCGCGGCGCGCTTCCTGCCCGGGATCCTGTATATATACGCGAATTTATACTGCATGGGGCATTTTCTGTATGTGCCGATCTGCGAAAAGCTTATCTTTGCCGGCTTCGGCAGTTTGTGCGTCAGCCCCTTCGCCTTTTCCATTTCTTTAAACTTATCTAGGAACGCGCTCACCTTTCCGGAAACTTCTTCCTCCGGGGAAATCTCGGTATAATCCACATCGCCTGAATCCATTGCATCTTCGGTGAAGACCTCTTTAATAAAGACTGAAGGCTTGCTGGTCCTGGTGTTTATAGAACTGGTATACAGCCCTTTCTGCGCCCGGGTCATTGCCACATAGCAGAGCCGCCTCTCTTCTTCTCTGTGGAAATCGCCTTCCGGGAGCCTCTCCTTCATGAGGGAGTCCGGAAACGGAATAGGCTCCTTTCTTTTCATCGTCGGGAAACGGTTTCTCACCATGCTTATCAGAAATACATACGGAAACTCCAATCCCTTTGCCGCGTGCACTGTCATGAACTGCACTGCGTTTTCGGAGCCGACAAGATCCTGCTGCCCGGGGCTGCCTCCTGCCTCAATAAAGCAATCCAGATATTCCAGGAACCCTGCAAGCGTCCGGTCTGAATTGTTTTTTATGTATCTCACTATAAAATTATAGAATGTGCTTACGTTGAGCACTTTTTGTTCGTTTTCCACAGAGCCTTTTTTGATAAAGGCATTGAGATATTTTGATTCCAGTAAAAGTGTGCGGAAAAATTCCACGACATCTTCCCTTTTTGATACACGCAGCAGCCCCTTAAGGTGTTCTTTAAAAATCTTTAAGGCCTTTTTTGTGCTGCTCCCTATACCCTTCAGAGAATCGAGAGCCGATATAATCTCGTATATGGATGTCTCTTCTTTTTTGGCAGCAGATGCCAGGCGGATAAGGTCCTCAATATCCGCATTCCACGCATGGCTTGTGAGGACACGGAAGAGATTCACTGAATCCCGGGGGTCATTGACAAGCTTCATATAGCTTATGAGGTCGCGGATCTCCTCGGCCTCAAAAAGATTGGCGCCGCGTATAACCGCCGCCGGTATGCCGCGTGTTTTCAGCTCATTCAGAAGTATATTTTTGTGGGAATGGGCCCGGTACAGGACTGCCATGTCGGAGTAATTTTTCTCAGCGGCCTCTGCATAGATCGTTTCAATTTTATCCGCCACCGCGCGCGCCTCTTCCTGGTAATCGCAGGCGACTATTGCATGCACCTTCTTGCCTTTCTGGTTTTTGGTCCAGAGCTTCTTGGCGGGGTCGTATCTGTCGGGGCCGTTGTTGGTGATCAGGCGGTCGGCAGAGTTAAGTATTTTTTCGGTGGAACGATAATTCTGTGTAAGTTTCACGCTGGTAAGTCCGGGATATTTTTCCTTAAACTTCAAAAAACTTGCGTATGAGGCGCCCCTGAACCGGTATATGGCCTGGTCATCGTCGCCCACAACACAGATATTCCTTCTCTTTCCGGCAAGTATATTCAGAAGTTCTATCTGGGCAATGTTTGTGTCCTGGAACTCATCTACAAGGATATACCTGAACTGGCCCCGGTAAGCCGAAAGGACATTGGGCCGCTGGTTAAAAAGTTTTATGGTGAAGAGGATCAGGTCCCCGAAATCAAGTATGTTCTTTTTTGTGGTCTCCTTCTGGTACACGTCGTAAATCCTGGCGACTTCGGCTTCGCGCTTGAGTTCCAGCTCCCGCGCCTTTTTCTCCTCCGGGGAGAGTTTGCCTTTGGCCTTCTGGAATTTGTCTTTTAACCCTTCCACATATGCGGCATATTCACCGGGGAGCACCAGCTCATCCTTGGCCCTGGAGATAAACTTTGTAAAGCTTGATATTACACTTGCAGGGTCTGCCAGGTGCAGGTAATAATCCAGTCTGAATTTCGGGAGGAGTTTTTTTAAGAATATCCATTTCTCGACATCGTTTAATATATTAAAATTGCTCGATATGCCTATGTGGCTGCCGTCATCACTGAGTATCTTCCGGCAAAACGAATGGAAGGTGTAGATCCAGACATCATC
>CAYVIU010000110.1:0-4523 GCA_964451625.1 uncultured Planctomycetia bacterium
CAGGGACGTATCGGCGGCAGGCGGCATGTACGGGGCTCCTGCCAATTCCGAATTGCATAAGCCTTTCCTTTTTCAACTGTTGTTACGTCAATATAACTTGTCCCATTGTAATACTTGGCAGAAGTGATACCCAAGTCTCCGAATTGTTCTTCGACGCTGATGGTATCGCTGGTAATAGCTCCGACTAAATTCCAGCCATCACGTAATGGTCTATCCTGCTCTGTTATAGGACTTGTTCCTGTAAGTTCAAGGTCGCAGGTCTGGGTTACATAGATAAGATAGCCTTCGCCGTATTCAAAGTTGGTAAATTGATTGAATTTATTATTCTTTACATAGTGTTGCCATTTGCCTGTATGGGGGTCGCTTTGAGTTTCATCATATCTTGATATTTGTTCGATATTATCGTATGTCTCGCCGAAAAGTTCTTCAACTGTAGCATTTTCTATTGGAATGATACCTCTTCCAGCAATGTCTACGCTTCTAAAAGGTAAAGATATGAAGTTAAAACCTTGTTCGAGGTGTAGGTCTAGCTCTATTACTTCTCCACCTCTTTTGGCTCTTACTTCCGTAAGTCTGTTTTCGATATTCCACTCAAATTCAGTCTTCCCTTTTTTGAGCATATTGCCGTTAACATCATATTCAAAAGTATAGTTTTTAGAGCCTTCAGTTGAAGTTACAGCATGAATTCCAGCATTTCCAGTTTTTTCATATTTAAGAGTTAAATCCCCTATCTGATTCAAATTGCCTATATCGTCTACAGTGTATGTAATATCTCCGTAACCCCCAGCCCCTGAAGAGGCATGAGTGAGTCTATTTAGGTTATCATAGTTAAAGTATTGAGTATTAGATTCGTGTTCGGAGTCCACTATTGACTTGATGTTTCCTATGGTGTCAAATATATAATCTAGGTCTTGGATAATATCACCGTTATCGTCCCATGTAGTTATGTGAGTAAGTCTTAGGGTGTAATCGTCGAAGGTATATTCAGTCCTAGAGTCATTTCCATACGTTATGCGTTTTAGATGACCATATTCGTCGTATTCTGTATGTTTCACGAAGTAATCTTCAATCTCATTCAAGCCTACAAATTTGACTCCTCCTTGTTTATTATAGGTATAGGTAACTTTTGTATCATCTGGGTAGATTACAGTAAGCAATCTATCGAGGGCATCGTAAGTTCTTCTTAGAATATATTCAGTTCCATCAACGAATTTTTTTGAAGTAATTTCTCTTCCGAGTTTATCATATTCAAAGCTTGCTTCTCCGTTTGGATACGTAACTCTGTCGAGTCTACCTATACCATTTGTTTTATAGGTATCTACTGGTCTTAGATTTGGATTTAAGTTATCGTTATAACTATAAGTTACACCTGTTGATTTATATTCAAGACGGTTGATTTCATCATATTGAAATTCTATAGTTTGACCTTTAGCGTCGGTTTGCTTTTCAAGATTGCCAACATTATCACATTTGTAAATCCAGTTATCCCCCATATCGGGGTCATCCATGCCTATTTTTCTACTTAGAGAATCGTATCGCATTACAAAGTTATTATTATTGCAATCAGTAACAGTTGTTAGATTGCCAAGAGTATCATAATAATAATTCATCTCCTTGCTATTCGCTTCTTGGACAATTACGATTCTCCCGTATGCATCTTTCGTAACTTTGCTACGTTGCCCTTTTTCGTTTATGGTTTCGACTGTATTAATGGCATAGATGGTATGGCTAACCTTACCATCGGGTCTTATGATTCTTATGACCCTTCCAAGTGGGTCGTATTCATATTGTGAATATGGGCTTGAGGGAGTTGGGAGGCTTCCCCACATAGGAGCTGTTCCTTCTGGTTCATAGAATTGGAGATAATTTTTTATAACCTGTCCTCTGGAGTCATATTCAACAATACCTGAGGTAATCTGTTGTCCCCCATCTACTAAGACTATATTCTCTATAGCTCTACCTAATCCATCTATATAACTATAAGATACGGTATCGCTTAACCCTCCTCCTACTTTTGTGGTAATTTTAATCCATTGAGGTTTTGCATCATTCGGGGCATAATTATAAATAACATAGGATATGCCTTCTGAGTCTTCTACTTTTTTTAATCTTCCAAAACTATCGTAGGTTGATGTAGTGATTACTCCATTAGGGTCAGTGGATGTAATAATTTTGCCAGTGGCATGGTTGTATTCAAAAGATTGAATATGCCATAAAGCATTTTTAACCGATGAAGGGAAGGTTTTAGTAGATTCATATTCGGTAATCGTTTCATGGTTTTCGGCATCTGTAACTTTCTTGATATTTCCTTCTGGATAGTATTCAAAATTTGTGCCTATATATCCTGCTTGTTCTGTTGGCTTGTCAAGCCAATGCTCTTCTCTCGTGAGCTTGCCTTGAGTAGGAGTTACTCCTAAACCTTGATTGTCATAGTAGAATCGTGTTTCAGCAACTTTTGAAGTGGTATTATCTTCTTCGTATATAATGGAATTTTTCGGTTTGCTTAGTATATAGTTTAGGGGTGGAGGGTTTGCATAATCAATTGCGTAGTCAATGACGGTTTTCTTTAAGAATTCGTCTTCAAATCCATATTCTTTTACTACAGTGGGGTTACCATAGATGTCATAGTCGTTTTCAGTTTTGGTGGATTCAAAATCTGAAATATCATATGGGTTGTAAACAGTGCTTTCTTTTTGTTCTAAAGTTGGGAATGGTATTAATCCATCCCAGACCATTCTATACTCTGGCTCAGCATCTGTTCCTGCGTAATGCCATTTATAGGTAGTTTTACTGTATAGTCTATTATATTTATCGTATACGTATTCTTCTTTAGGTCTGCCCTTTCTTGTGTCATCTTGGTAAAAATAGGTCTCTTTGTAATTTAGTTCTGGGTCGAGCACCCTAACATAGCCAAACCCCCTAAACTCCCTAGAATCCGTCTCAAAATAGCCATCTCGGTAGTTGTAGCTGGTTTTATAGCTATGCCCCAAGCCATCAGACCTAACTACCTCTTTAACCACCCTCACAGGGAAAGGCAAGTCGGGCTTATCATCATCACCCGTATTATCAAGTTCGGTGGAGACTTCGTAAGTAATTTCGGTGGAACCGCCGATGCCGTTGTCGATGCCGATTAAGAGGTCGGGTTGCTTGGAGTTGTGAAGGGTTATTGTCCACATTTCTCCACTTGAGGCTAAATTTTTGTCGAAAACAGCAACATCGAGTATGCTGTCGCCGTTGTAGTCGGCATTTAAAATGCCTGAATCGTCCGGATTTTGTATATCCAGGCCTTCCATGTAATATTCGGTTGTATCGCTGAATTGTTCACCATTAAAAGCGCGGTAGCAGATTCTATTTTCAGTTTCGTCATAATAGCCTATGTCGGCCTTGCGATCATGGTTAAAATCTCCTACAAGAGGATCTTTGCCGCTGCCAAAGTCGCTTATTGTTATTGCCTCGTTATATGGTGTAAAGTAATCACCTTTTGAGAGAATAATACTCCAACGGCCTCCATGCGCATCACTTAATCTGTTATTATTATTTATATCTACCCCATTTTTTTCGAATGCGCAGAAATCTGTCATGCCATCGCCATTAAAATCACTAGCTATCGGGATTGTAGTAACTTGATCGGGACGGGGCCTAACTGGAAGAGCAGGAACGACACCACTGGGATAGCAAAGGCCCCAATCATAGAACTCTGTAAAGCTTGAACCTCTTGAATATGAAATATATAAGCTTCCGTGAGCGTAATTTCTAGCATTACTATTATTTATAGCATAAATATTATAATAGCCGATATCGGTCATACCATCGCCGTTAAAGTCTCCTGTTATAGGTAGATATTCCCTCCAATAGGAATCGCATGGATCAGAGGTGCGCCGTCTCCTTGCGTTTTCCTCATGAATACTTATTGTATCGTGGCTAAAACCATCTCTTTCAGAAAGCTTTATTTTAAAATCTCCTGTATTTCTGTTGAAATAACCTATGTCTGTTAAAGTGTCTCCGTTAAAATCGCCGGATAAAGAGAGTATATGTTTTATATCGTCTACATCATCACCAAAGCCTGTCTGGGAAATTGAAGGCGCGCTAAATGCACCTTTATTAGATAAGGAAATATTCCAGAATTTATCTTTTTTGTTACAGTAGCCCCTATCCAGCCAGCCATCACCGTTAAAGTCGCCCGAGAGAGAGAAGACATTCTCCGCTGTGTTAGAGCCTGGGTCTATAACTTCAAGGGGAATTGAGGTTTCGTAATGGATATCTGAGTTATCTTCTTCAGTTACTTTAGCTGTAATTTCATATACGCCGGCTGAACCTATGCTGCGTTCGACAGTGAAAGCGCCTGAGCCGTATATAGTTTCTGGAATATCAGATACTTCATTACCACCTACTAAAAGCTTGGGTATTAACGGCGTGCCGTTGGGCACAGTCTCTTCGTCTGGGTCGATCACTTCGACGTGGATGTTAAAAGAAGTACCCTGGTTTATAATATTATTATTTAGGGGTTCGTTATATTCATCAAA
>CAYVIU010000111.1:0-4415 GCA_964451625.1 uncultured Planctomycetia bacterium
TTTCGGCAATAAGGTCTAATGGAATCCACAGGTACGGCGGGCATTTGATAAACTCTATGGTTTCAAATTTTTCATACCCCTCTTTTACAAGCGTCACCTTGTGATTATCGTAATAGATAAAATCAAAATCCACCGGTGTCTCGCCTATCTCTTCTTCATTAAAATACACAATCGCACCCGGGGGCTCAGACTTGATGGTAAGCTGCCTGTGGATGCACCCAGAGGCATTGAGGGCGAAAACCAGCGTTAATATTACTAGTGGTACTTTTCTCATAGAATGGATTATTTTACCTCATAAATATTGCATAGTCAAGAAAAGTTATTGCAATTAGTCGTAAAATCTAATAGAATCATACTAGAGGTGAAAATGATGAAAAGGCTTTCTATTCTACTCATTATAACTATGTTTGCCGCATTGCTTCCCGGGGATGCCCTCCCTCAATCCATTTTCGGTCTTTCCACGCAGGAGGAAATCGTAATAGGTGAGAAAATCGCTAAGGACGTGGAGAGTAAACTCCCTATTTACAGGGATCGATCATACCAAAGGCGGCTTCTAAGGATTGGGCAGTCCCTTGCAGTGATGTCCGAGAGAAAAGACATTGATTATACCTTCCGCATTATTGATAGAGATGAGTTAAATGCCTTCGCTACATTCGGCGGTTATATCTATGTCTATAAGGGTGCAATGGACAAGGCCTCTAGCGACGATGAACTCGCAAGTATCCTGGCACATGAGATAGGGCACGTATCGGCAAAACACCTTGCTAATCTCGTTGAGAAAAACCGCGCATTCAGCCTGTGGATTACCCTTCTCGATATATTTTTCCTGCGGAAACAAAAACACAGAACTGATATACATAAGTTGATAAGCACAGGTTACGATATTATCCAGCGGGGTTATTCAAGAAAAGACGAATACGAAGCAGATAAAATAGGGACCAGGCTCTCTTATAAGGCAGGCTATGACCCGTTTGCGGCAATAAGGATACTGAGGAAGTTAAAAAAAGAACAAACCAGAAATGCCTTTGATCCATTCAGGGAAGTCGGCATACTCCGCACCCACCCGTTTATCGATGAAAGGATAGATGCAATCCTCTCCGAGATAAGCTCCATCAAGGCCGAGGAATCCTCTAGGCACCTTTCGCCTCAAGCATCACCCTGAAACAGCGAAAGACAATCTTGAGGTCATACAGGAAAAACTTTATGGCGGGACATTTCTTATATTTTTGGAAATATATATTATCGATTATCACTATTGCATCGAATTTTTTAATATCTTTATCCAATGGAGTGTTGCTGTAGAGTTTTTCTCTTTTAGGGTCCCCCTTTGTTGCCTGCGCCAGGCCCATGATCCCGCCCTTTATATACTTTGCCGAAACCGCCCCGCTTTTTAAATCAGTCTCATAGTGATCGGGCGGGTGCGGCCTTGGCCCGACGATACTCATGTCACCCTTTAATACATTAATAAGCTGGGGGAGTTCATCAAGATATGTATTCGCAAGAAAAACCCCTACCGGGGTTAAGAATTTGGCTTTATCGGGGATAGAGGTAAACTCTGTAATAGTCCTTTCTTCTTTTTTGATTAAACCAAGGGTTTCTTTTTTTACTGTCCGGAATTTATAGATCGGAAAGATTTTTCCTTTTGAAACCCTTGCCTCTTTAAAAAAGATTGTGCCCCTGAATTCAGGGTTTCTTAAGCCTTCTATTTTAAGCAGGATTGCTACCAGGATAAAAAGCGGCAGGAATAAAATTAAGAAAAAAACTGCGGTCAGAATATCCAAAAAACGTTTCAATGGTCTTCTTTTTACGATTTCTTCCATATTATTTCTTTATAAGGCTCTTTATCTTGCCGAGTGCAATTTTTGCCTGATCCTCTCCGGCCTTTATAAAGGTGTGCGCCTTGTAAAACTCGTACCAGTCCGCAATCTCCGGGATAGGATTCAGATACACATCTGCCTGCTGGCAGGAATTGGTGGCAATGGTAAACTCCATTGCCTGGAAACTATTCACAATGATGTCGTAGATATTGAGTTTTTTGCGCTCTCTCCTTACAATATCTTCTGGCGAAGGAAGGGCATTCACTGCGATAATCCTTTTTATGCCTGCCCTTGTCAGGACGTTGACCGGGATCGGATTTACAATACCCCCGTCCACAAGCTGAAGGCCTTTATATTCCACAGGCTCAATCACGCCGGGTATTGCAATGCTTGCCATAACAGCATCGAGAAGGTTTCCTCTGTCAATTACGTATTCCCTTCTCCTTTTTATATCACAGGCGACTATTTTGAGCGGCAGTTTAACATCAAAAAAGGTCTTGTTTCCCAAATAGTGTTTAAGGGCCCTTCTTATGCCCCTGCCTTTTATAAGCCCTCTTACGGGTAGCGTGGGATCTATCAAAGATAGTGTTTTAAGTTTACTCTTAAAACCTTTTGTAAAGCGCTCTATCTCCGCAGCATTTACACCCACAGCCCAAAGTGCGGCTATCAAGGCGCCTATGCTGGTGCCTGCCACAAGGTCAATCGGTATCTTTTCTCTTTCCAATACCTTAAGAACCCCTATATGGGCCAGCCCCATAGCAGCACCGCTGCTCAGGGCAAGGCCGACGAGTATCCCTGAAAGCTCTCTTGCTATGCGTCTTACCGCCCCGCGGTATTTATTTTTATCTTTGGGCAGCGTTGCGCATACATTCTGAGTAAGGATTTTGGTTTTGGTCTTATATGACGTCCTGTGATAGTGGCTGTCTTCTGTCAGGATTATATCAATTTTTTGGCCTGTGTGTTTTCGGAATGAATTTTTGAGGCGCCTAATTAAAAGAGAGGCCTTGTATAATGAGTATCTGTCTGAGGCGCTTATGATATGGGAAATATCAGACTGTTTCAGGATTTCGAAATCGACATCGTCAAGGCCTCCTGATATAGCAACTATTACATAATGATAATCCTTTGTAAGGGAACTCAGCCTGGCCGATACGCGTGTCCTTTTTACTATTGAGTCAGAATCTATAAATATCGCCTTTTTCCCTGATTCTTTTTTAATGGCCTGCAAAAGTTCCTTTGCATAGCAGGCTACATCCCCTTCGCCGTTTTTCTTGTATATGGAAATTATCTTACTCTCAAAGACCTCTTTAAGCCGTGCCCTGCCAAGCCGCCTTGAGAGTGTATGGCTTAAAAAGATTCCCAGCCTGGGAATTTTTTTTAATATATCACTAAAATCTTTTCTTCTTATCCTCAAAAGGATGCAGTCATTCAGGACCCTGGTGTTTACTGAATGCGGTTTACCCGTAAGAGAGGATATGGTGCCGAAGTAATCTCCTCTTCGTACACTCTCAATCCTTAATTCTTTTTTATTTTTGGTTTTGTTCGCAGAGTGGTATATCTCTACCCTTCCCGTAATAACAGAATAAAAATAATCCGGCGGATCGCCCTCTTCATAAATAAGTTCGCCCTTCCTCACTTCGATAATCTGGCTCTTTGAGGCTATAAACCGCTTGTTTTTGTCGGAAAGATTCGAAAACAAGGGCAGGCTGTCAATCACCAAAAACTTATTAGCCGGATAATTTGTGTTTATCATTATTCTCCTAAAACAGATGTTTGGTCCTCAAACATACTCTAACCAGCATAAGCATAACCGGTACCTCAATCAGCACCCCCACAACTGTTGCCAAGGATGCCCCTGAGGACAGGCCGAAAAGAATCGTAGATGTGGCTATTGCAACTTCAAAGTGATTGCTGGCGCCGATAAGTGCGGACGGGGCCGCATCCCTATATGGCAGCTTCAGCCATCTTGCCATCATATATGCTACGAAAAATATAAGACATGTTTGTATAAAAAGAGGGATTGCGATTAAAAATATCACCTGCGGTTGTTTTACAATCAGCTCACCTTTAAGGCTGAAGAGGACTACAAGCGTAATCAATAAGGCGCTTATAGATACAGGCGTCAGATGATGAATAAATTTTTCTTCAAACCACCTGAACCCTTTTTTGGCAATGATCAGTTTTCTGGAGTGATATCCCAGGAAAAGCGGCAGGCCCACATAAATCATCACGGATAAAAGAATGGTCTGCCATGGAATCGGCATCCTGTTTACACCCAAAAGCCAACCACCCAACGGCGCGTAGAGAAAAAGCATTGTCAGAGAGTTTATCGCCACCATAACAAGTGTGTGGCCGTCATTGCCTTTTGACAAATGCCCCCATACAAGGACCATTGCCGTGCACGGGGCAATGCCCAACAAAATACACCCTGAAATATATGACCTGTAAAGCTCTACCTCGCTGCCGCTTTTGACTATTTCAAATCCGGGGAGAAGCCCCTTGAATAAAACGCCCAGAAACAAAGTGGATATGGCCAGCATTGTGAATGGCTTGATGCACCAGTTAATAAATAATGTAAGAAGGACCGGTTTTGGAGTC
>CAYVIU010000112.1:0-4413 GCA_964451625.1 uncultured Planctomycetia bacterium
TTTTGTACGGGATGTAGGCGACGAATAAATAAAAAGGAGGGGGCTTATGGGTATATTTGACTTTTTTAAACCCAAGAAGCAGGATCTTTCGAAACTCCAGGAGGTCGGAGTCGTAACCCACTATTTTTCCAAGGTCAAGGCCGCTGTCATAAAGTTGACAAAGGGGTCTGTAAAGGTCGGGGATGAGCTCTATCTCAAGGGCCATACCTCTGACTTTAAGCAGAAGGTAAAATCGCTCCAGGTCAACCACAAGGCAGTGGAGGAAGGCTCCAAGGGCCAGGAAATAGGCCTCAAGGTCTCTGCCAGGGTCAGGATCGGCGACGTGGTGTACAAATTCTGATATGGACAAATCCATACTTCTGGGACTAGGGTTGGATAATAAAGACGGCCACCTGAGGATCACCAAGGGTAAAAACTTCCGCCTTTACGGCGGTTCTGAGAAAACCCATCAGGTGATGCAGGAGGGGGCCATAAAGATCAACGAACACCTTGACAGGAAAGGAAAAACCCTGGATAATATTTCAGCTGATGAGTTTTTTGATATAGCCCGGAAGGCAGGGCTCAAGATTCCGCGCGAGACTAAGCGCTGAAAATCAGCGAGCTCAATGGAAACTTATTGGGTATGGGGATTTTGACGCACCCCGATAAGAGAAAAACAGCTGCGCAGCAAAAGAGGATTAAAAGGACAGTTCGTTTATTATTCATCAGAAAATTACTCATTTGTATATAGTTTACCATACATTCTCCCGAGGGGCAAGTTTGCATGAAGAGGTTCATTAGCCAACTATTAATACTTCTCTTAGTCTTCTCCCACGCTACAACAGTTAACGCTGTACCCAGCTTCGGGACTATTATGCCAAAAGAGTGGGGATGGCAGGCCGGAGGAGAGGTAAGCACAGTCTTTAACCGCGAAGTGAAAGAGTATAATGCCGCAGCTACAACCTCGTACTTCTATAACCTCTCATTCGGCTTTGCAGACTGGTTTTCCTTCGACGGAAAACTCGGGCTGGGCGATATAACTGTAGAGCCCAAGGACGGCAAGAGCCGGCATTTTGACGTTCACTTTTCCGGGGGTTACGGGTGGAGGGCAAAGATCTTTGAAAACAAAAAAAAGGATGTCAGGGGAATATTGAGTTTTCAGCACATAAGCACCCACCCGCAGAAAGAAAATGTCAACGGCCTGCCTTATAGCATAATATGGGACGACTGGCAGGTCCATATGCTCGCATCAAAAAAGATCGGCAGGTTTTCTCCGTACTGCGGGGTCAAGTGGTCTTTTGTGTATCTCATAAGAAAAATCAATCACAACAGAAACCGCAGGCACTCACGGGACGCAATAGGCCTCATCGTCGGGACAGACTTTAAAATGGGTGATTACATATACATGAATATGGAAGGTAGATTCTTTGATGAAACCGCACTCAGCACAGGCTTCACGGTAAGGTATTAATATGGTCACGGGGCTCTTACTCATTATAACCGCACTTTTATGGGGGGCCACACCCATACTTGAAAAGCTGGGCCTGGCAAAGACAGACCCACTCACGGCCGTCAGCATAAGGACTATTTCTGTAGCCGTAATACTCCTTGTGTTTCTTGCCGTAACAGGGAGGATAAAAGAAGTTATGCAGGTAGATGCAAGGACTGTGATTATCTTTGTTGTGAGCGGGCTGATGGCAGGGGTTCTGGGCATGCTGACTTATTTCGGCGCATTGAAGCTTGAGCCGACTTCTAAAATAGTGCCTATAGTGGCGGCGTATCCCCTGATCACAGTTATCTTAAGTGTCCTGATTTTAAAGGAGGGGGTAACTCTCCTCAGGCTTGCCGGAACGATTCTAATAATACTTGGTATTTGGCTTGTAAAGTGATAATATAAACTCTGGAAAGGAGGCATAAGAATGAAGGTATCTATAAACGCTGAACTATGCACGGGCTGCGGGCTTTGTGTTGACAGCTGCCCGGATGTCTTTGAAATGCAGGATGACAAGGCTGTGGTAAAAGCAGCCGATGTCCCGGAAGGCTCAGTTGACTGCACAAAGGAAGCTACAGGCAATTGTCCTGTTGAAGCAATCGTAGCAGAATAAGGGAGAGGATAAAAATGAAAAAAATCATCGCTTTACTTCTCGTGACCATGATTCTTTCAGGATGCGCGCTCACCACAATAAGGCCCTATAAAAAAGACGCGGCAGCATCCCAGCCGGCCAAAAAAAGCATACCCGAGCGCATTAAAGAGTTCGTAGTAAAACCGGAACCGGTAGTAGTGGAAGAAGAGGTAATTGAAGAAGTCGAGGAAAAAGAAGAAGACATAAAGTAAAGCTGGTATAAAGTAGCGGGATGCCCAATATGAAGCCGCTCCTTCTGGCTATTCTTATATTCTTTTCAGTTCCCCAAAGCCTGCTCGCCGAATATAACCGGGCCACAAAAGAAGACGAATTCATCCTTGTCTCTACGGAAAGAGAGGTGCGGATGGGGGAGTCTATCTCAAAGAATGTCGTAAAGAGGTTCGGGCTTGCCGAAGATGAACTTGTTCAAAACCGTGTCCGCGCAATAGGCAAAAAACTCGTTGAGTTCTGCGACAGAAAAGATATAACCTACCATTTCACTGTCCTTTCCGGGGAAGACCTGAAACCGGAACAGAAAATAAACGCCTTTGCGCTTCCCGGTGGCTATGTTTACATCTTTGAGGCTTTTGTAGAAAAGCTGGAGACAGACGACCAGGTAGCCAGCGTCATTGCCCATGAAATAGGCCACATTGCAGCCAAGCACAGTGTGAAAAGATTGCAGGGCTCTCTTGGAACAATGGCATTAAAGATACTCGCTACGCGCATGGAGACTGACAATGAAACCCGTGCCAGGGCCCACACAGCCATCAATCTCCTCATGCTGGCATACTCCAGAGAGGATGAATTCCTTGCCGATAAGCTGGGCGTCAAATACACCAGGCTTGCCGGCTTTGACCCTGAAGGCTCGGTCAAGGTAATAGAAAAACTCATGGAGATCCAGCGCAACGCCCCTATAAGGCCGTATTCAGGCTACCGGACCCACCCGTATCTTGCAGAGAGAAAAGCCATAGTACGAAAGGAAATACACGGCCACATGGACTTCGTAGATTTCATAAACATGCCCGAACAAGCGGAATAAGAAGCGAAAAGAAGCTCAGCCTCCAGCCATAGTTGAGCTTACGTGGCAGGAGGCTGAGCTTCGGCAAATAACGTATGAAACGAGAATTTTCGGCAGGCGGAATCGTAATAAAACGGCAGGGGAGAGGCATCCGTGTGCTTCTTATCAAGGATAGCTACGGCCGCTGGACCTGGCCCAAAGGTAATATCGAAAAGAAAGAATCATCCCAAAACGCTGCCCTCAGGGAAACCACCGAAGAAACCGGTCTTAAAAAGATCGAGATCCTGGCCAAGATAGGCAAAAACGAATACTTCTACAAACGCAACAATAATCTCATATTCAAAACTGTATTTATATTTCTTATAGAGGCAAAGGGCAGAGAGCGCCTAAAGATCCAAAAAGAGGAAATCGCTTCCGGGGCATGGATGACCCCAGGTGCGGCCGCCAAAAAACTCAGCTACAAAGGTGCCTCTCAGCTATTAAAAAAGGCTGTCAAAGAATATAAAAAAAGGAGATCCTGATATGAAAAACATAGGATTAGTCATTTTAATAGGCCTTGTATTGGCACTTGGCATGCCAAAAGAAGGCTTTACTGCAAACGAGGACCTTGATTCCACACTTAGAGAATGCCGTATTGTATTTGAAGAGATAACCCAGATGCCTGAGGGCATCCCTGAAAGGCTCCTTAAAAAGGCTACCGGTATTGTGATTTTCCCATCTACCATAAAGGGAGCCTTCTTTTTAGGGGCCAGATATGGGAAAGGCGTAGCCTTATACAGAGATCCGGATACAAAGGTATGGTCCACGCCCGCCTTTTTTGAGATCTCAGGGGTCAGTTTTGGCTGGCAGGTAGGCGGTCAGGCCATAGATCTTATATTTGTCATACCAACCCAGCGTGGCTTTGAAGGCATGCTCAAAAACAAGTTTAATGTAGGCACCAACAGCGCCCTTGTTGCAGGCCCGGTTGGCCGAAACGCCGAGCTTGGCACAGACATCACACTAAAGGGCGGTATCTTCACATACTCCCGCGCCAAAGGCCTCTTCGCAGGCATAGGCCTAAAGGGACTGGCTATCACGCCAAACAAGTCCGCAAACAGCGAATACTACGGCCCAGATCTCACTGTCCGCGATATCTTAATGAAGGGCAGGGTAGACCCAACCCCCGAAGCCCAACGCCTCATCGACACCGTCTCCTCCCACACAAAATAGAAAAATATACCGAAGCTTCGCTTCGGTATATGCTAGATTCAAGTTGCTAACGCAACAATTCACAAAATCGTTCATGTGGCGTAT
>CAYVIU010000113.1:0-4341 GCA_964451625.1 uncultured Planctomycetia bacterium
TTCATATTTAGTATCTACAAATTTCTTGGCTATTGTATTATCGTTTTGTTCTTCTTTTATTCTTTTTAATTTTCTTTTTAGGAATTTAATATCGTCCCGCGGGTCAAATCCTGCATTTCTTCTCTTGAGTTCTTTTATTAATTTATCTCTGTCGTATCCATTGATTATTTGTTTCGCGGCCTCGATATGGGCCTTTCTGCTCTTATTTCTTGCCTGTTCTTTGGCAAATCCCTTTAGCTCTGCATAGACAACGCTCTTTTCTTTTTTATTGGGAACAATTTCCAGTGTGTCTATTTTCCTACCTGTGAGAAATGTAAAATAATTGCCCCATATAGGCCTGTGCCTGACTTCGCCATGGTTGAATAAACCTGCTTTATAGTCCCAGTATCTTGGCAAGAGCTCAATGGCCTCTATATGATCCGGTACCAGCTCACCTTGTATGTGGAGATCGAGTATATCATGGATTATCTCCCGCTCTATGTCTTTGGTACTTCTCCCGCCTGTCTTCACACCATTCCTAAAGCCTCCTCTTGCCTTGAAGATATTCACAGGTGAAACTGCAGGCGAGGTGCGGGCGCCGGCGGCGGGTGAGGTGTGGAGGGTACCCAATCTCTCGGACATGATGCCGGCGTTTTTGAGTTGTGTATCTGTTACAATCCTTCTTCCTGTACCTCTCTGTTGCGATCTGAGGGTTTTTGGAAGCAATATTTTGTTTTCGTCTATATCTAAAATTTCTGCTTCGTTTCGGAATGGATCTACTAAATCATTAAGTGCAACGGCAACTCCGGAAAGCCCTTCGTCAGCGGCCCTTCTGACGCCTCTGGCAAATATTTCGGCCAGTGCTGCATCATATACGTTTGGAGGCAGAGGCCTCGCTACATACCCCACATCTATTTTATGCAATCCATAAGTTGTAGCGCCATAGGTCAGTGTACACCATTGCCGAATTAGTGCCTCTATAAAGTATCTTGTGCCTGCAAGCCTTACATTTCCATGAGTGTCTACCTCTGTATCTTTGCGCGCCAATATTGCGGCTATGTGTGGGTTTGATAATTCCAATTGCTTCAGGATAGGGTCGTCTCTCTTAATCTGCGCCCCTTCTGCAATCACTATCGCAGGTACAGGGTTTTTCTCGGCATTCGCGCCTATAATGCGGCTATTGGTCATTTCTGCAATAGCTCTCAGGTCAGCGTATTCTTCGGGCACAAGGACCTGCACATCGTCCAATCCTGCTGCGCCCTCAAATGCAAGAAAACCTGCATCTCTTCCCATAGCCTCGGCCAGAACTACGATGTTGCGTTCCTGTGCCGTCGTTATATAAGCGCGCAGTACGGCATTTGCAAACTCGGCTGCTGTATTGTGGCCGAGCATCTGCGTGCCCCGGACATCGTTATCTATAGACTTCGGAATGGCTATTATCTGGAAGGTATTTCTTTCTTTATTTTTTATCCCGAGTTCTTCACAAAGGTCAGAGAATTTTTCAGCCTCAGACATATGGTCATTACCGCCTGTTATTATCGCCCCGCGGAATTTTGAATGTGCGGGTTGTTGCTCTGCACCAGTATCAAGTATGATGCCTTTATATCCCCTCTTTTTGTCTCCGGTGTATATAACATCATAACCTGTTAAGTTTTTTACCATCTGCATGAGTGCGTCGGGATCTTTCAGCGTGCCTTCCAGCTTAGGATCCATATCTCTTTCCTCAAGTTCTTTTTTGGTCCATACGGCAAATACACTCTTCCTGGAGCTTCTTAGAGTAGTTGAGGCTGTATTAAAGATTTCTTTAATCTTGTCAGGGCCGATAAACTCGACAACTTCGTCAAATTCCTTACTTGATGCCCCGGAAAACGCATAGCGCACACCATACAGAGATGCAGGCTTTTCACACTGTGAAAGCTCAGCAGCAACCCAGGCAATTAAATTATTCAATGCCACGTCTCCGCCGCCTGTCCACATGGCAAAACTGTCTTCATATGGCAGCTCTTGGATTTTAGAGGTATTAGGCTTCTGTGGCGGGTTGGCTATGTATTTTGAAATGGGGCTCACAGGATCACAGTTTAATATATCTCCCATATTCATAAATCTGGGCGAAGAACCTTTTATTTTGCCCTGTTTTTGAATATAATGTTTGAGGATACCATGTATGAATCTGCCGATTTCAAGATCGTCTGTAAAACCGGTGATCTCAAATTCTTCGTATCTAATATAGTCTTTGAGTGTTTCGTGGGTATCGGCGAGTAGTTCTAATATTTCTGTAGGGAGCCTCTTATTACTAAAACCAGTTACATTGCCCTCATTATCACGCTTAAGATACGGTTCAAGCCTTACATCTCCACTCACAAACCCTTCTAATGCTTCAGCATTAACATACTTCTTAATGCCCAGGATCCTGCCCTTAGCGCGTGTGACAAATGCCTCAAGTTCCTTGTCAGAACGCACCAGTTCTTCCAGGTTGGGGTCATCTACATCAAATCTGAACTTGTCTGAGACCAATGCTGTCCAGCTATGCACATGATCCATCGTTAGGTAATGCTCTGCACTTCTACGCACATCATCTATGGATACTGTGTTATTATCACTTTCATCGAGAACAAGTATTGGCATTTTGCTATAGATAATTTTGCGTATGGAGCTTGCTATCCAATGTGGTATATCATCACAGTCTTTGGATATTTGCTTCATCCCTTGGAGGAATACCTTACCTATGTCTTCTTGTCCTGCCTGCACATTTCCCTCTGTCACCTGTAGTACTGAACCTGTCTGATGCGTAAATCCGGAAGCAAAACATCCCCAGAAGGCGTCTTCTCCAAACATGTATGAGGCAAGTGGATTAGGGTATGAATAAAGCGCATGGTCATTGGCATTGTTTACATTCCTTAAAAATGATAAAAGTTCTTTAATGTGTTCTGTTTTGCGGGAGGTTGCGAATCGTCTTAACAAATGTCCGTGTTCCATGACTATTTTTGCTTTTTCTTCCTCCGACAGTCCCTTTGTCGCAGGCGAGGTGTGGCGGGTGGCGCGTTCGTTTCTTTCAAGTAGTTGTATGTCTTCCCTTGCCTTTAAGAATGGGTCGTAGAATTTTTTAAAGCCTTCTTTTGCCAGTATGGCAAATATCCGTTCTTTTATCTTTTCATCCAGGCTGTTCCATTCCTCTTCTGCTCTCATAATGAGGGCCCTGCCTTTTTCCCAAGTCATTTCGCCTTCAGCGTATTCACCCCAGAATCCCCGTGCCCTGGCTTCAGCAATACATTTGGGGTGTGACACAAATGGATATAGGAATCCTACCATAGTAGGAAGATCGAGATTGGCTCGTATAAGAGGCACATCTTCATCCTCCTCAATGGCTGCGGCCTGTTTACGAGGCATGGTAAGGATTTGATTGCCTCCCACAAGGCAGTACACATACATCCAGCCCGGGATATCGGTCTTGGCGCCCAAAGAGGCTAAGATAATGCGCGTATCTATGTTATGCGCTTTGCAATAGTTATAGAATTGCTTTGCTATAATCAAGCCTACCAGGCCCTGGGCGTAAGTTAGGGGTATGCTGTATTCTTCATTCTGTGTCAAGGCATCTATGCGGCTTACAAACTGGCTTAAGACATCGTCTTTGCCTAAATGCTTGAGGCCTTCAATGGAATCTTGCAAAGAGAAAAATAAAGTAAAGTTTATCTTTGCGTCAGGATGCGCTCTTTTTACCTGCGCAACAGCCATATGTCCTACGAGAGTATTTGGCACCTTGACCATCATCTTCTCCCGGTCAATGTTCCATATTCGCATGATCTCATCTACGCTTCTTTTGACCATCTCTTCATTTAAAAGGGCCCTCTCTACTACATCTCTAGTGTCCCAATCTCCCTGGAACCGGGCAAGTTCGATATCAGCATCTATTTCATAGCTCACACGGTCAAACTGCTCCAGGAAGCCCCTAATAATATAGGTAATGAGGGCATGCTCGAATTCTACGCCTGTCAGATTCCTATTAAATAATAGGCGGTGTACTTCTTCGGCAAATTCAGGGTATTCATCGATATGTTCAACCATATAGCTTATGTAGGAACTTAGATTGTTAGGATTAACAGTGAGCTCGGTAAAGCCGTTTGCCTTGGCCCAGGCAATGGCTTCAGGTAAAAGATCTTTATAATTAGCCGGATCCAAAGAGAGTACAGAGTGTTCTGCGATTTTGGCAAGCCTGCTTGTCACAGGCGAGGTGCTGGCAGTTTGCGCTTCCATTAAATGGAAACGGCTGGTCGGGTTCAGGAAATACTCCATGGTTGCCTGCAGCCAATCGGTTTCTCCCAGTTCAGCCTTAGTTACAACTGCGACATACTCTATATTCTCTGC
>CAYVIU010000114.1:0-4327 GCA_964451625.1 uncultured Planctomycetia bacterium
GCCGCTTACAAAGTCGATGACACCCTTTTCCTGTAAGAGAAGGCGACAGCGCTGAAGCATTCGGCGGTTAATCCCTAAGTCAGTTATGATGGTTTTGTCTTTCCAGGTGAAGATGTTACCGAAACGGGAGTAGAGGCCGCGGAGGTAGATGAGTAGGAGCATGGGGGTTTTGTTTATTTTGCGTTTGCGGCAGGTTGTGAAGAAGTCGTAATGGAGGTATTGGTAGTTCATGTTAAACCTCCCACAAAAATGGGGACACGCCTCTTTTCGAAAAATTTACCTGAGGCATGTCCCCATTTTTCCGTGTATAGTAAATGTATAGTGGATGTATAGTGAAAATCACCAGAATTGATGAAGATAATGGAGATGGCGGGGATGACAGAAAAGGCGTAACTGCATTTACTACTTGCAATTACGCTTAATTTGTTACAGCCAACAGAGTTGGCTATTTTAAGTGGCGAGGACGATGGGATTCGAACCCACGATTTCGAGCTTGACAAGCTCGCGCATTAAGCCAGCTATGCTACGCCCCCGCAGTAGGATTTGTATTATAACTTACCTTGAGAAAAAAATCCAGTAAATATTATGCGCCTATCCTCTTGGCCTTTTCGACTGCCTCGTCAATGGTGCCAACCATGTAGAAGGCTTGTTCAGGCAAGGCATCGTGCCTTCCTTCTATGATTTCCTTAAAGGCGCGGACTGTTTCCTTTACAGGCACATATGCGCCTTTTATTCCTGTGAATTCCTCCGCAACAAAAAACGGTTGTGAGAGGAATTTTTGTATTTTCCGCGCTTTTTGCACTATAGTCTTGTCTTCTTCGGTAAGTTCTTCTATTCCAAGGATGGCTATGATGTCTTTCAGGTCTTTATATCTTTGCAGGACCCTCTGCACCTCCATTGCCGTGCGATAATGCTCTATGCCCAGTATGCCCGGATTCAATATCTTTGATGTGGAATCGAGTGGATCCACTGCCGGATATATACCGAGTTCTACGATGCTTCTTGAAAGCACTGTTGTGGCATCCAGGTGGGCAAAACATGTAGCAGGCGCAGGGTCGGTAAGATCGTCGGCAGGCACATATATGGCCTGGACAGATGTTATGGAACCTTTCTTGGTGGATGTGATCCTTTCCTCAAGGGCTGCCAGGTCACTTGCAAGTGTCGGCTGATACCCTACAGCTGACGGCATGCGGCCTAAAAGAGATGAAACCTCGCTGCCCGCCTGGATGAATCTGAATATATTGTCTATAAAGAGCAATACGTCTTTATTTTTCTCATCGCGGAAGTATTCGGCAAACGTGAGGGCTGCCAGGCCCACCCTGAATCTTGCCCCGGGTGGTTCATTCATCTGCCCGAATACAAGTGCGGTCTTTTCCAAAACCCCTGACTGCTTCATCTCAAGCCAGAGGTCGTTGCCTTCCCTTGAACGCTCTCCTACCCCGCCAAATATACTCACACCGCCGTGCTCAATGGCTATGTTTCTTATGAGCTCCATGATTATGACGGTTTTTCCTACCCCTGCGCCTCCGAACAGGCCTACCTTTCCGCCTTTGGAATATGGGGCCAGGAGATCTATCACCTTTATGCCTGTTTCGAATACCACATCGGTTGATTCCTGCTCGATAAGCGGCGGGGAATCATTGTGAATAGAACGGCGTTTAACCTTAGGAGAAAGCGGCTTCCCGCCGTCGATAACCTCACCTGTTACGCCGAACATCCTGCCGAGCGTTTCTTCTCCCACAGGTACATTTATGGGGGAGCCGGTATTTAAGACATCTATACCCCTCTTCAAACCATCTGTTGAAGACATGGCTATTGCACGTACTGAGTTATCTCCGACATGCTGTAAGACCTCGAGTGTGAGTTCGGATTCATTTTTTTTGTCGGAGGTAATTTTTAACGCGGTGTGTATGGGTGGGATTTTCCCTTTTTCAAATTCCACTTCCACTACCGGACCAATAACAGTTTTGATTCTGCCGTATTCTTTCATGATTATGCCTTTCTTTTTATGCGTTTGCCGCAGTAGCTATATCTATAAGTTCTCTTGTAATGCGCATCTGGCGCTGTTTGTGATAACTCAAATTCAGCCCCTTGATGGCCTCGTCCGCATTATCGCGTGCCTTTTTCATGGCAAGCATGCGTGCTATTTCCTCAGCGGCATTTGATTCTAAAATTACCTGGCCTATTTGATTTGCCAGATATTCCTTCAGGAGTTCTTCCAAAACCGAGTAAGGTGAAGGCTCATATATGTAATCCCTTACCCTTTTTATAGAAAAACCCTCCAGTTTAAGCGGAAGGATTTTAAGTACCTTTGGTTTTCCGAGAAATTGTTTTTTAAATTCATTGTATACATTGACCACTTTATCTATTTTTCTCTGCAGGAATAAATCCGCGATTGAAGAAGCTATCTCGCTGCTTCTTTCAAGGTAGTCCATATTTCTTAAGGAGGAATTGTATTCTTTCTGGGTTTTAACCCCTAATTTTTTAAGGGCCTGTGTGCCTTTTTTCCCTATTGAGATGGTATGTATAAGCTCAGCATCGGGTTTCTGCAGGAGGTTTTTAAGTTCCCTGGCTATGTTCGCATTAAACTCTCCGCAGAGGCCTTTATCCGACGAGACGACTATGAGGCAGTAATTTTTTATCTTCGTGCGTTCCTTAAGAAACGGGTGCGCCTCATACACAAGGTTTTGGCTTATGTCAAAGGCGAGTTCCCGGATAACATCAAAATAAACCCTGGCACGCTCTGTCTTTGCCTCTATCTTCTTCAAACGGGTAAGTGAAACCACTTCAAGGGCTGTGGCTATTCTCTCTATCTTTTTTACTGCCTGTATTCTTGTCTTTACTTCCCTTAGTGTGGGCATTATAGCCTTATGTACTTGTTTTTAAACTCTCCTATTGCATTTTTTAGCTCATCTCTGAGGGCATCGGAAAGAGATTTTTCATGTTTTATTCTTTTCATGACATCTTTTTTTGATTTGTTCATGTATTCAAGAAATTCTTTTTCAAATCTTGCTATTGTCTTTATATCAATATCGTCTAAATGCCCGTTTACACCCGCAAATATGATAGCGATCTCTTCTTCGGTCTTCATGGGTTTATATTGAGGCTGTTTCAGCACTTCAACAAGACGTTTTCCCCTTTCAAGCTGTTTTACAGTGGCTTGATCGAGCTCTGTTCCGAACTGGGCGAATGTTTCCATTTCCCGGTACTGGGCAAGGTCTAATCTTAAGGATCCGGCGATCTGTTTCATGGCCTTGACCTGTGCCTTTCCCCCCACTCTTGAGACACTTAAGCCCACATTGATGGCAGGCCGCACGCCTTGATGAAAGAGTTGTGTTTCAAGGTAGATCTGTCCGTCTGTTATTGAGATAACATTCGTTGGGATATATGTGGTAACATCGCCTGCCTGTGTCTCAATTATGGGAAGCGCTGTAAGGGAACCTCCACCGTATTCGTCACTGTATTTACAAGCGCGTTCAAGGAGCCTTGAGTGAGTATAGAAAATATCCCCGGGATATGCCTCTCTTCCGGGCGGCCTTCTTAAAATCAAGGACAGTTCCCTGTATGCCTGGGCATGTTTTGTGAGGTCATCGTATATGATTAAGGCATGTTTTCCCTTGTCTCTGAAATACTCTCCGATGGCGCATCCGGTGTAAGGCGCAAGGTACCTCATCGGCGTAGGGTCATTTGCAGTGGCACTTACAATAATGGTGTAATCCATTGCCCCATGGCGGTTCAGTTTATCTATTATGGCCGCAACAGTGGAGTTTTTCTGGCCGATTGCGGCATATATACAGACAAGGTCTTTTCCTTTTGAGTTTATGATAGTGTCTATCGCTAAGGCGGTTTTACCGGTCTGCCTGTCCCCTATAATCAGCTCCCTTTGCCCTCTTCCTATGGGTATCATGGAGTCAATTGCCTTTATGCCTGTCTCAAGGGGTTCTTTTACAGGCTGTCTTACGACTACGCCGGGGGCTATTTTCTCAATCGGGCGGGTTTCAGAATGTTTTATCTTTCCTTTTCCGTCAATTGCGCTGCCAAGGGCGTTCACAACCCTGCCCTTCATTGCCTCTCCGGCACCGACTTCAGCTATTTTACCAGTAAGCCTTACCTGGTCACCCTCTTTGATCATAGAATCATCGCCAAATACACACGCGCCCACTGTCTTTTCTTCAAGGTTCAGCACCATGCCGGTAAGACCGTTTGGAAGCTCCAGGAGCTCTCCTGCCATGGCATTATCAAGGCCGTATATCTTTACGATCCCGTCTCCTATCTCCAGCACACTTCCGACGGTGGCGGTATCAATTCGTTTTTTATAATCGGTGAT
>CAYVIU010000115.1:0-4175 GCA_964451625.1 uncultured Planctomycetia bacterium
AATGAAATCTGATGCGCGTAAGTTTTTTTTCTTATATACTGGCGATTTTCTGAAAACTTGGTTTTGAAAAAGAAGAGGTAGTTCGTGAAACCTTCATTTCACGAATAGCATTTCCGAAGGTAAGTAGAGGTTTATATAGATGAAATTTAGGTCAGACGATACGCTACGGGGATTAGACCCGTTAATTTTGGGGCTGCTGGGGCTTTTGAGAAGGGTTTTGTATGGGCTCGTCTAAGATCGTGCAATGTAGGGCAAATATGAGAGATTTTATTTTGCGTAACTTATTGATAGATAAGGGGTTAGGGCGAGGGGTTTCTTTGTGCTCGGGGGCAAGGTTAAAATTGCTAATTGGAAAAAGACATACAAAGGCATTCTTCCGGAGAGAACGCGGCTCTATGGGGCGTCTGTGGGGCAAATAAGGGGTATCCTGAGGGTAATTTTAAGCGGGTCTGATATCTTCTGAAACGGCACCGATAGGGAGCTGATACAAAAACGAGATTGTGAGGGCCAGCCGGAAGATTCTAGAAAATTGAGGCGCGCGGGAAAATGGTTAGAAGGTTCACAGCAATAGTTCTATTATTAGCAGCTGCGCTTTTCATCTTGCCTGCCGGAAAGGCAGCAGTAGGAGAGAAGGGATACGGGGTTAAGTGGATTGAGGTTCACTTCAGCCCGGAGGACGGATGCGCAGAGAAGGTGGTTAGAGAAATAGCAAGGGCAAATGAATATGTCCACATTGCTATGTATTATTTCAGCCGGCAGGATATTGCCCAGGCCGTAGTGGAAGCGCGAAACAGAGGGGTTGAGGTCAAGGTTTTTTTAGACAAGAGCCAGTACAAGCGAAAATGGTCAAAGAGCAGATTTTTAATTAATGAGGGGGTTCCGGTTAGATTTCACACCCACTACGGGTTGATGCATAATAAATTTTGTGTGATAGATGGTGAAAGGGTTCTGACAGGGTCCTTCAATTGGACAAAGGCAGGTAATGCAAGGAACGATGAGAATTTTTTGATTATTTCAGACCCAGAGATAGCCAGGGTGTTTGAGGAGAAGTTCTGGCGGCTTTGGAAAACAGGAGAGCTGATAGTAGCAGAATGAGGGAGGTGGTTACATTGACTATTGCAGTAAAGTCAAAAAGAATTGATAGCCGGCCGGTTGATTGCCCACACATTGAATCATTAGGCAAGAATGGAAATGGAAAGACGGAATGGTACTGCGCCCTTTTGGCAGACACATGGGAGGATGAACAGCCTGAGATAATGAGGAAAGAGGGGTGCTACAAAAAAGGGTGCTATTTATTTGGCCGGTTCATGGACAGGGCCCGGAGGATATGGGGTAAAAACTTTAGTCTTTAGTTATGAGGTAATTTTGACAGGCAGCTTGATGGTGAATGTGGTGCCCTTACCAGGCCCGCTTGAGATGTCTATGGAGCCGCCATGGCTTCTTATTATTCCATGGACTATCGACAGGCCGAGACCAGCCCCCTTTTCCTTAGTAGTGAAGAAAGGATCAAAGACAGAAGAGATGCTTTCCTGAGGTATACCACAGCCGGTATCGGCTATCCTGATTATAAAACTTGCCTTGTTAGACTTAGTTGTTATTTTTAATGTGTTCGCTGCCTTGGGTTTTTTTGTCCGGGGCATAGCTTGAAGACTATTGATGAAGAGATTGAGAAAAACCTGTTTAAGCTGGTTTTTGTCTGCGGAGATCATCCTATTGCCGGTGGTATAGTGTTTTTCGACTTTGACTTTTTTCTCAGCAAGCTTGTTTTCTAAAAGCGCCAAAACACTTTCTATTGCTTGGTGGGCGTCTATCTTTTCGAGTTTAGGGGATTTGGGATGAGAGAAGTCCACCAGCTGCCCCACAATGCTGTTTATCCGGTCAACTTCAGAGCCGACGATTTTGCAGAACTTTTTTCTGAAGGCAGGGTCTTTGTATTCCTCCGGCAAAAACTCGGTAAATGTTTTAATTGAACCTAACGGGTTTTTTATCTCATGGGCGATACCGCCTGCCAGGCGGCCTACAGAGGCAAGTTTTTCAGCCTGTGCAAGCTGGTCCTTTGTATTTTTGATTTCTTCATAGGCCTGCGCGTTATCAATGGCAATGGCAGCTTGGTTGGCCAAGGTAGCAAAGATATCTATATCCTCTTGGGTGTACATTCCTCCTGAGAGTTTCTCACCAAGCATAAGGAAGCCAAGAAGCCAACCACCTTCAATAAAACTGGGGACACACATTGCTAGCCCCAGTTTTTCCATTTCTTGAAGGGCGCCTTCCATTTTTCTGATGACGTCCTTCTTCCCGCCTTGAGATACTGTAGCCTTTAACAGGTCTTTGAGCTCTTCGCGTACTATAACATCCTTTTCGTTAATAAGCCGCTCAATCAAGGGATCGTTTCGTTTTATTTTTAGAAGGCCTTCCTGTTTCTTCATCCGCCCCCTTGACGCCCTTACCACAAAGTCGGAACTTTCCTCATCGCGCAAAGATATAGTAGCATGGGTAACTCTCACGCTGTTTACAATCATGCGCACAATGAGGTTAAGAAGCCTGTCGAGATCCCTGACCCTGGCCATTCCTTCGCTGGCCTTACGCAGTGTCCTTTGATACTCATATTTTTTGCGGAAGAGAATATTGTCTGTTAATCGCGTCAGTATATTATCCAACGGTCGCACCGAAAGGGTTATTATAAACAGGGCTAAGGCGCACATCCACAAAACCCTTATGTCAAGCTTACCGTATATGGTCCACTGGCCGAAAAAAACCACCAGAAAGACAAAACCCCCCATGACAAGACTGTACAGCATGCCATATATAACAGTGTTTCTGACAAAGACGGTGATGTCCATAAGCCGGTACTTAATTATGGCATAGGCAGCTATTATCACATAGAGAGGGACACCATAGATGCCGAAAGGATTAAAGACAGGAATTTCTATCCCATAGGCGTATAAAAAGTTACCACTGCCGCCAACAAAGGCCATTAATGCGCTCCATGACAGGTATTTCATTTGATTGCGCTTGGCGCCGGAGGAAGTAATATAAGCCCTGAATAATTCATAAAGAGCCCATGCAACACATATAGAAAAGAATATAATAAAGAGTAAGTAAACCGGAGTTGTGTCCGGCATGTTGAGAGGGAGATTGGGTTTTAATGTTACGCCTTGCATAAAAAACTTGGTGGGCAGGGTTGTCAAAAACAAACCAACAAACGAATATCCGGCGATAAGCCATTTTTTTCTTTTAGTATTTAGATCTAAGAGAGTAAACACGAAATGGAGGAAGAAAATGGGTATGAGTATTACAGCAAAATGTTCTATTCTGCCGAAAAACAGGGCAAGTGAGAGATTAGAGGTTAGACTCATTTTTATCTGGAAGAAGCTCCAGGCAGAAACAGCCAGAGAGAACAGACAGAACATCTTATTCACAGGCTCGTTTTTATTTTTATAATACACAAAGATCCCCAGAATCAATGTAGTTAGAGAGGTCAACGATAGTGAAAGGGTGTAGTTAAATATATAAGCGCTCATGTTTAGCTCTTCTTAAGGGCTCCTTGAATAGAACGCAGCACCTTTTGTCTTTCAAAGGGTTTGACGATGTAGTCACAAGCGCCGAGTTCTAAGGCCTCTTGCACAATATCCGCCATTCCATAGCCGCTAACTACTATGACTTTAATGTCAGGGGATATTGTTTTAATCTCTTTTAAGGCTTGAAGGCCGCTTACCTTGGGCATCTTGATGTCTAAGAGCACAAGGTCTGTCTTTTTGGCCTTAACGTGGTCTATGGCCTCTTGACCATTAACGGCAAAAGAGAGGGCATAGCCCTTCCTTAAAATAAGGTTTAGTCCTTCCCTCATACCTTCTTCATCTTCACAGATTAAAATTTTTGGTTTTTCCATCTCGAACCTCCTTGTTACAGCGCCGAAGGGCTGGTTATAGTTAAACACTTAGCCGTGGTCTTGCCCACATTGCTTAAAGAATGGGGCAGAGAGCCGTTAAAATAAAGCGAGGTCCCCTTTGTTAAGGGGTAGCGCTTTTTAAAAACTACAACCTCAATTTTTCCTTCAAGGCCAAAGAGAAATTTCTCTGTGCCTTTTGGGTTTTCTTCTGTGTGGGTTTTACCTTTTGGTTCAATAACCAATAGAGTAGGCATCATATTCTTCTTAGAAGGCTGTTTAGCCAATA
>CAYVIU010000116.1:0-4052 GCA_964451625.1 uncultured Planctomycetia bacterium
CTATCGGCAAACGAATGCAGATTCTCTTCTATTATGTGCCCGAGCCAGAAGTTCCTGTCAATAACACGCGCTATGCTTTTTCGCATTCTAACAAAGGTCCTAAAATCTGTGCTGTCACCACCAAGCAGTTCTTTAATATAGAACACGAGCATGCGGTCATCAATTATCTCCATCAATCCCCTCGCCAACCGCTCGATCTCAGCCCCTTTAGCCTCTCTATCCCCCTCGGCTGCGGGTGAGGTGCGAATCTTTCTAGAGGCTATGAGCTGAATTTCAGGGTCCGGTGATTCTTCTAGTGATTTTAAAATTCCGTTAACTATATCCAGTTGCTCAACGTGATTGAAGAAAAAATGGATATAATGGTCTTTAATTAGGGCTGCTAATATGGGGTGAGAATAGACGTATTCCGGGGAAGTTAATTCATGAAACCGTTCGAAAATATAGGGTGGAATTTTGCGCCTTAAATAATCGTGTAGATAATTCGTATCAAAAAGCTGCAGTCCTATCAAAACTTCGATCTTGTCTTCAGAGAATAGATATCTTCTCAGCAGGGCCTCTGAGCCAAGATCTCTGATCTTCCTGGTAATTTCTGGTAAAATAGGATGGAATGCATCGCGAACTAGTTTCATATCTTCACGATTCACACGTGCGGAACAAACACGATCTCCATTTGCATCTATATGTGATATTGTTTGTGAGTGAAGCGTTCCTTCGTCAAAACTGTGTACGGGAAGCTTCCAATATCCTCCGTGGAATTTAATATTGGTTTTGCCGCGGTGTTGAACAATGGTAAAGGCAACGCGGATTGTGCCATCATATTTTTTTCCATCAACATCAATCGGCAACGATGCTATACGTTCCTGCACAATAAAAGCTGACTCATAAGAAGTTAAAAACTGTCGGGCATCTACCCAAAACGCTATAGGCTCTTGTCTATCAGCAAATCTTCTTTTGAAGCTTTCATCGTAGTAACGCCACCCTATATTTTTCCGAGGTTGCCCAAATACCTTGCGGAGCACTTCGTCGAGTTCTTCTCTTTTAAGAACTATTGCCCCCTCGCCTCGATTTTGAGTCAATGGTTTAATTACAACACTGTCGGTTTTTAACTGGCTTAATATTTCTTCGGTCATCCCCGAAACATATGCTGCTGGATAAACTAATGTTTTAGGTAAAAGGTCTTCATGTCCTTCAAATATATCCAGCATCACTGCTTTATTATCAAGCTGGTCCTTGATCCTATCGTTTAATATGATAAGACTTGGAAACCGAAAAAGGATATTATTTACCATTTCTTCACTGGAGCTAAATTGCCACACGACGATTCCGGTATATATACCAAGCAAACGCCATGCTAGAGTAGATAGAAAATGGCTATATGCATCACAAGCCACTAAGAAATCTTTAAAAACACGGGTTTTTAATTTTCTTCTTAGATATGGATAAATAATGTCATTTTGCATGTCTTTGCCGTAGAGTCTCCGAAATCCCTCGAAGCCAGCATAATTTACAGGGCACATCTCAAGGATCTTTATGCCGTCTTCGGTGAGCTTTAAATCGGCTGCCAAAGAAACTGCTACGGGTCTGTTGTTGCACACCTTTGCCGGCGAAATGGCCTGTAAAACAGGCGAGGAACGCAGCCCATCCGTGGACGCATCATAGTATCCGTCCATGAAGCTATCGATGACTTCTTGTATAGGGATATCGAGAAAGGTGGCTAAGAAATCTGGTATCCTTTTTGAAACCTTATTTCGCTCTTCTCTTGCACTTAAATCATTGACGTGGCCAAAATCGATAAATTGGACTGATATATCTCCGTCTTCTGTCTTCTCCCAGAAAATATGCTTCTCAGATATGTTAGAATGAATTATTTGTGGTCTAATGTTATGCAAAATTCCTATTGCCTGGCCTATTTTATATGCCAGGGCCTTGGCTTCTCCTGCGTTTTTAGGAAGTGAAAATTCTAATGTACTGCCTTTGGGAGCATGTAATGCATTACCTCTGGCAAGGTTCTGAATTAAAAAGTTGTTTTTACCTATCCTTATAAGCCCTGTTTTGGGGGCTAATCCAAGTTGATGAGCAATATTTGCAAATTTTGCCTCATTTTCAAATTCCCAATTTATTATGAAACGATTGATAATTTTTCCAAAAAAAGGAATCGGTAGTGAAAGCCATTCGTTTTCTATCAGAATTATCGGAACATGACTGCCATAAGTATAGTGTTTTGTATAAAAAACCCTCGGTTTGTTTTCATTATTGATAAATACCGTGTGTTTATGGATGGGTCGGGTTGGTCCGTGGGGACCTAAGGAAAAGGAGGGTACTATTCTCCTAATTTTATAGCTGGTAATGACGTCTTTTGAGCGCATTCCCAGGAAACCCCTGACTGATTCCTCAGAGTCTCCGAAGAATTTTCTGAATTGCTCTCTTGCCTCCCGTGCTTCACTAGGCGAGGAGCGCAGCTGCTTGCTCACCTCCAAAAAATGCTTCTCTAGAAAATCGGTGGAGCTGTAGTAGTCGAAGATGAATATTGCATGCTCAGGATCTACTAGAGACGGTTGCTTTACACCGTCAACAAATAAAGAATAAGGAATACCTTCGGACTGCAACTTATCCCAGATCTCCGCGAGGAGATGCTCCCCCGAGAAGCCTTCCATCGCGTCAAAGTTATAGATGAGGCGGAACGAGTATCCTATCTTCGTAAGATTGATAAGGTGGAATGCGATAATAGACAGACAGTTCTCTGCAAAACCTCCTGTCAGCGCGATCTCGATAAGTTCACCATCTCGGGGTGGTCCAAGAAATTCCTGAAGTGCCTTATATGTATTCGTCCCATGCCAGAGACGGAATATCGCATCGATCTCGGAATCAGCGAATAATTTTTCCTGTAGGTACTCCTCGTCCAGCTCATTGATCAGCCACTTCCATTTCTTGTGTCTGCCACCATTTTCTCCGTAAGACTGAATGATCCCCCGCTGTACCATGTTCGCGCAGAGTACTGGTGAAATACAGTACTCCAACTGTGACTTGTAGATAATAAGGTCAGAGCTGGACGTTACGAAGACGGGTAACCTGTCTTTTTTTATGGAGTAAATGCTGGCGCCCTGCTTCCCTAGCCACGCAAGCATTTGCCGCTCCGATCCCCTTGCTTCTTCGGAGTAATCGTTTACGGTGTACATCGCGATCGTGGTACCTGCTAGAGGCCCATGACGTGGAGTCCGCGCCGCGCCGTTGTCAGCTGTTGTATTACTATGGGACTGTTTTACTTTGTTGGGACCCATTGCCGTATCAGGAATTGCGTCGTTGCCTTTTCCAGCAGGCGAGGAACGCGGCTTATCCGGGGACGTATCTGGGGTTGGGTCTGTAAGATTTTCTGGAGTTTGTCCTGCAGGAAAAGCGTCGTTATAGTACCACTCAAAAGTTATTTTGGTACCCTCATTAATTTCCGAGGGTTTATCATCAAGTAATAATTCCGGCTTTGCTCCTATAACTTTGATCCATCTTTTGCCTTTTGATTCGATAGTAGCCTTGTCGGGGAATCTAACAATATGATGATACCCACGCCCCTCTCTCATACTACTGTTAGAGGCCTTTATGCTATTTTCTAATAATTGGATAGCATCTTTAATGCCGGGCCCATTATCTTTTATTATAATTTTTAATGTTTTTGTGCCATTGGGTTCTTCGGCATGATAAACCTTAGCATCTCCACCACCACCATGTTTAATAGCATTAAAAACCGCTTCAAAAGAAGGTATTGTTACTTTATTACTTGGTAGAAAAAGGGGCCCAGCAGGTTTTTGCATAGTATAGATGTTCCAATCATTTTCAAGAAGTTTTCCGCACAGCCTTACTATAAAACTACGTAAAAGCCTTGCTGCTGCATATGCATCATCTGACATACCAGGAAAATCCATTTCTAGTATAGGTGTAAGTTTCTCACTAGGTGAGGTGTGAGTTGGATTTAAAGCTGAAGGCTGATAGCTGAAGACTGATAGCTGGTTCCCAGTTGGCGCTGTTATTGGTGAGGTTGCGAGTGCAAGATTAAGCTTTTC
>CAYVIU010000117.1:0-648 GCA_964451625.1 uncultured Planctomycetia bacterium
GGGTCTTAATGCATCGCTTTACGGACAGCATATAAATGTTTCCGGCCTTTCCGCTAAAAAAGGGCGGGAGGGTATTTATAAAGACAAGTTCCTGATAGAGGGGGCCATAAAAAATACCGGCTTCAGGACTGTGGGCTCCCTCATGCTGCAGGTGGATTTCCTGAATGCCTCCCATGAAATCATACGCAGTGAAACATTTAAACCCCTCGCATCAAGCCTACCTCCTTCCAAGACAAGCATCGCGGCCCTTTCAATCTTTGTCTCAGGTAAGGAGCTCCCTCTTGCGCCCGGCAAATCTGTGGTATTTAAACACATACTAAGTTCGCAAAAAGATAAAGATGTAATAAGCCCCATCAAATTTAAAAGATATGCCACCAATCCGAATGAATGGTCCGGGAAATTTGGCCACCGCATCACAATGGTGAAATTTTAAATCATGCAGAAATTATACCTCTTCCTGATCGTAAGTGTGTGCATCATCATAATACTCCTGGTGGCGGCATTTTTTTATATCGACACCCACAAGCACACCAGCTTTCATTATAATGTAAAAATCGGGGGAAACCCCTACGCCGCAGTCCAGCTGGATAAATACGTCACAGAAGACAAAATTATTTACCGCTCAAGGGCCCGGACGCCGTTCCATTC
>CAYVIU010000117.1:693-4037 GCA_964451625.1 uncultured Planctomycetia bacterium
TAAGGGTTTCCGATTACAACAAGAAAAAACTCGGCGAGAGAGTAAGCATGGACATCTATCTCAAGAGGATGGATGGAAACCTGCTCTTTCTCACAATAGGCCACTCAAACTTTGCCTACCTGGAAAGATTCCCTATAGATAAAGATTTTGTACTCTTCGAAGAAGACGCCCTTGTAAGTTATGCAAACCTCGTAACAAAATATAATTTTAAAAAGAGGGGGATTCAAAAATTCGGGGCACTCACGCACAGCTTTGCGCTTCTTCCGCCGTTGAGGCAGACAGTAAGCCTCAGATACGCCGGCGAAAAATCAATAAGCCTGGGCGGGAAAAAAGTAGATGCAATCCAGCTCGTCATCAAACATCCGGATTATAAAGAGGCCTCTATCTGGATAAACAAGTGGGCGCATACCATTTTAAAGGTTGAAAATTCAAGAATAGGTTTTGAGGCAGAGCTTGTATCCACGCCCGCAGAGATTACCGCAAAGGATTACGCCCTGGAAAACCAGAATTATAGAGAAGAACAGATTGAATTTAAAAACAAGGACCTGGTATTGAGCGGAACCTTAACGCTTCCCGAAGGAGACGGGCCGCATCCGGCAGTAATGCTGGTGGGAGGGCCCGGGCCCCTGGACAGGGAAGGGCTTGGCATGTTTACTAATCTGAGAGATGCCCTTGCAAAAGAGGGGATAGCCGTTTTAAGTTTTGACAAAAGGGGCATCGGAAAAAGCCAGGGGGATTTTTCACGTTTTACAAAGATTGATACCACAGGCGATCTGGAATCGGCCCTGGATTTTCTAAGTCAGCAGGATAAAATAGACAAAACAAAAATCGGGGTGCTGGGGCATTCTGAAGGCGGTTATTACGCGGCATACCTGGGAAGCCAGGACCACAGAATAAGTTTCTGCATAATAATGGCGGGAATGGTCGTGCCCAATATATACGGGACAGACCTTGAAACAATAGATTATTACAACAGGCTCTCACCCGACTGGGACAAGGAATATTTAGCAGACATAGCAAGGTCAACCAAGCAGACAATGAAAGTGCTTCAGGAGGGAAAGGACTGGATGCTCCTTCTCGGTAAAAGGGTTTATTTAAAGAAGGCCCGGCTGGACCTTGAAAACAATCCTCTTGATGTTGCAAAAAAATTAAAAATACCCACCCTTATGCTGCAGGGAAAAAAAGATACAATAGTCCCGATCGAACATGCAAAGCTCCTGGAAGGTGCACTTAAGGAAGGTGGGAACGAAGATTACGACCTTGTATTCTTTGACGCACTCGGGCACTTTTTCGGAGATATCATACAGGACGGCACGCACCGTACGCACCTGGCCACCAATCCAAAGGTTATAGAAACAATAACACAGTGGATCGAAAAGATTAAAAAACCGGTGGAGCCGGAACCTGCCGAAGAAATTGCGCCTATTCTTGACAAGCATGCTGATTAGTGATATACTTTTCTAACACGGGAGAATCTTTAATGACAAAGGGTGAAGAAAGAAGACGGTACATACGCCTGTCGAAACCAATAAACATAAATTTCACGCACTCCGGGAAAGATAAGGTTCTGCATACTGTTTCCAAAAATGTTTCGGCCGTAGGCGTTGGTTTTGAAACCAAAGAAAAATTAGAGCCTGGTTCTCTGTTGAAACTGGAGATTGAACTGCCCAAGGCGCCCAATCCTGTGCATGTCCTGGGAAAGGTGGTCTGGTCAAAACGCGTCACCCTGGAAGACGGCTCTCCGCACAGCGCAGGAATAGAATTCACAAAGATAGAAGAAGACAACAAAAACACTTTTCTTAAATACCTATGCGACATAACATATACCAAGGGCAAAAATACATAATAATTGCGGCGCTTCTGTTGTTTCTTGCAGGATGCGCCGAGATCGAACCCTTCAAGGTCCCCCAGGAAATCGTGAAACACCCCCTCGGGACGGATCCTATCCGCCTTGGCATGACCAAAGATAAAATAGAAAGCCTCTGGGGCAAGCCGGATCAGATAAATCCGCTTGGCATGGCCGACCAGTGGGGCACACCGAAAGAAGAATGGGTGTACAGCGGCCGCTATTCAAAGATTCCTATCGATAAAGGCTACCTCCAGAAGACCAAATACCTCTATTTTGAGGGCAGTGTCCTGACAAAGTTCCAGGATTCGCCCGAACCCCGCGAAGAAAACCCGGAAAATCAATAAAAGCTTCAAGCTTGCCTCTCCCAATCTTGACAAACTCATTTTTATAGGGTATACTTTGTATAATTAACATACTATTATATTAATATAAACATATAAGGAGAAGTATTCGTGGCAGAAGAGAAAGAAGTACAGGACGGCAAAGTATTTGCAGTGATTTCATACATGATTGTCCTATGCATTGTTACATTAGCCCTCAAAAAAGAAAATAAATTTGCTCTGTTCCATGGAAAGCAGGGGCTTGTAATCCTCATATTCTGGGTTGCCTGTGCAATATTAAGAATGCTGCCCCTTATCGGGGGGCTTATATGGCTCGCAGGGATAGTAGGACTCGGACTTTTGTCCTTGGTGGGGATTGTCCAGGCTTTGATGGGCAATTATTGGAAGGCGCCTCTTATAGGTGACATAGCCGCCAAGATTAATGTATAGATCTCTGAACACAGCTGCATAAAAAACGGGGGTAAAGAAATGAAATTGGTCGCAACTCTTTTAATTGCTATGGGCTTGGGTTGTTTTATAATCGGAGTCGCATCAAAGTTTTGCGGGATTATTCTTTTTGTTTCCAATCCATCACCGATCGCTTTCGTGGTTGTAGGAAACACCTTTCTTTTACTGGCACTGATCTTAAAAGTTGCTAATGATTAAAAAAAACAAGATTAATTATGCAAATTTAATAAAAAAAATAAAAAACTCTTGATACCGGATATCAGGGGTTTTTTATTAATCCCATGAGCAAAATTCTGGATTTATTAAAACAGGAAGGTGATCAGGAAAAAGATCACGTGCAGGAACAGCTGGCAGAGATTTATATCTCACCTACGAAAAAAAAGCCCCTACCCGAAAATGATCCCATGAAGAAGGCTTCTTTTCTCTCCGGCGGCTGGATCTGGCTGGCCGCGGTATTATTCCTTATTTCAATATCATCCATCATATTACTGTTTTCTAATAACAAAATAAGCGTAAGTGTTAACGTGACAAGGCAGGTAAAATCTCTTCCGCCGAAAACCGAAACCCCGCAGCTGGCGGCAAGGGT
Source organism: uncultured Planctomycetia bacterium (assembly GCA_964451625.1). GTDB lineage: Bacteria > Omnitrophota > Gorgyraeia > JABMRJ01 > CAYVIU01 > CAYVIU01. The sequence continues at coordinate 3,917 of CAYVIU010000117.1, forward strand.
TGCCGCACCCAAAATCCCGGATATGACAAACCTGCCGGCGCACTCTATTGAATTCGGCGGCTCTGCAGTGTTTGAAAGTAAAATAACAGATGAATATCTCTACCTTGCAAACAGCCGTGCC
>CAYVIU010000118.1:0-1881 GCA_964451625.1 uncultured Planctomycetia bacterium
CGAGTTACTCCCAGATGCTCACGCGCTAACCGCGTAACCTGCCTGCCGCGCGGAGAGCGTTTTAAAAAACCTATTTTTAAAAGAAACGGCTCAACTACATCCACTAAAGTATCGATTTCTTCATTAAGTGTGGCGGCAAGCGACTCAATACCTACCGGCCCGCCATTGTAAAAATCTATAATTGTCCTTAGAACCTTTCTATCCATGTCATCCAGGCCTTGCTTGTCAATTCCCTGTGAGGCCAGGGCCCTGGCAGCAGTGTCTTTTGAAATTTTGGATTCTTCCTTAACCTCCACCCAGTCGCGCACCCTGCGCAGAAGCCTGTTGGTGACACGCGGTGTCCCCCGGGAACGCCTTGCCACTTCCAGCGCGCCGTCTTTATCCATGCCTACTCCAAGAATTTTCGCGGAACGGTTCAGTATCTTTACCAGGTCTTCCGGATTATAATAATCAAGGTGGTAAAGTATTCCAAAACGCCCGCGCATGGGGGCCGTGAGCAGGCCCGCCCTTGTTGTTGCGCCTATCAGGGTAAAGTGTTTTAAATTAAATTTTATGGTTTTTGCATACGGCCCTTTATCTATAACAAAATCTATCTGGTAATTTTCCATGGCCGGGTATATAAATTCCTCAACAACCTTTGAAAGGCGGTGTATCTCATCGATAAACAAAATATCTCCGTCGGAGAGGTTTGTAAGTATTCCTATAAGGTCTCCTGCCCTTTCAATTGCAGGGCCGCTTGTGGAAACAATCTTGGATCCCATTTCATGAGCTATTATATGGGCCAGGGTTGTTTTACCAAGCCCCGGAGGAGCGCTAAAGAGAACGTGATCCAGCGGCTCAGACCTTTTTTTAGCGGCTGTAAGGGCAATTTTGAGGTTTTCTATCATAGCCTTCTGCCCTACAAATTCATCGAGCCTGGCAGGCCGCAGTGAAAGATTAAGGACTATATCTTCTTCTGTCTCTCTCTGCTCTATTATGGGTTCTCGTTTTAGTTTTTTTAAGTCTTCTTTAGCCATTATACATTCTCGCTTAGCTTAGGAAATTTTTGTGGGTCCTGCCATTGGTTTGTAAAACACTATCTATCATTCCTCTGCCTGTAAACTTCGTTTAGAACATCTTCGCAAGTTGATATTTTTGGATTACGGACAATGGCTTTTTCTATCATGTCGCGGGCTTCCGGCTTTTTATACTGGAGCTGGAGCAGGACCTTTAATGCCTCTTCTTTTATATCTCCGTCAATGCGCGGCGTATCTTCAGTACTGGAATCCTGGATAAGGCCGAATTTTCCCACCTTCCCCTGAAGCTTTGCGACAATTTCCCTGGCCCTCTGCTCGCCTATGCCGGGCATGGTCTTTAGAAGCGGGACATCGCCTTTGTCTATTGCTTCCGCTATAGTTGAAAAAGGGAGATTCAGCGCCCTACAGGCTGCTTTGGGCCCAACCCCTGAAACCGTTATAAAAAGAGTAAAGAATTCTTTTTCTATCTCGTTTGTAAAGCCGATAAGGATCGGTACGGACCTTGACGGCTCAAGCTGGTGATAATGATAGGTAACCAGATCAACAACCTCATCACCTTTTAGTGTATTATCCAGGGCCTTCAGGATAACCGGCGGAATCAGGACATCATAAGAAATGCCGTTAATATCCACCAATATACTGTTCTGGGCCCTTTTTTTAATCCTGCCGCTTATATTTGATATCATTTATATTGCTCTTTCTCAATAAATACATGGCTCAATGCAATCGCCAAAGCATCGGCTACATCGGGCGGCTCTGGTATTTTCTTCAACGACAGAAAACTCATCACCATGCCCTGAACCTGAGCCTTAGACGCATGCCCGCGCCCTATCACAGCTTTCTTAATCCTGGTGGCCGGATAATT
>CAYVIU010000118.1:1913-3723 GCA_964451625.1 uncultured Planctomycetia bacterium
CAAATTACTCCCCGCACATGGCCCATTAATATAGCCGTGGCCGGATGTTTATAATGAGAATAAATTTTTTCAAGCACCAGGACATCCGGAGTATACTGCTCAATAAGCTCTTTAAGGCTCTGATAAATTTTTGAAACCCTGGTTTGTATCTTCTCGCTGGACAGGGTCCTGACTACACCGGCTTCCAGGAGTTTTACTTTACCGTTTACAGCATCAATCAGGCCGTAGCCTGTCGTAATTAATCCCGGGTCTATTCCAAGAATACGCATCAGAGCCTATGCATCTTTCATTAATTCGTCGGGAACATCAAAATTGGCGTAGACGTTCTGGACATCATCACTGTCTTCCAATAACTCTACAAGGCCCAGGACAGCCTTTGCCTTTTCACCGGCCAGTTTTATTGTGCTCTTGGGAATCATCGTAATCTCTGAAACCTCAAGCTTTACACCCTTTTCTTCCAGAATCTTTCTTATTTTTTCAAAATCCTGGGGCTGGGTTTTTATTTCGTAGGAGTCGCCTTCGGTTGTCAGGTCATCCGCTCCCGCTTCCAGGGCTATGTCGGTCAATTTGTCCTCATCAATAGTTGATTTCTTTATAAGAAAATATGCTTTTTTCTCAAAAGTCCAGCTCACAGAGCCGGCGCCGGCCATATTGCCGCCTCTTTTAGTAAATAAATTCCGCACTTCAGAGGTGGTCCTGTTTTTATTATCCGTAAGGGCCTCCACCATTATGGCTACGCCGCCCGGGCCATAGCCTTCATAGGTTACAGATTCGTATGATACGCCCTCCAGCTCACCTGTACCTTTTTTCACGGCCCGCTCTATATTATTAGCCGGCATATTCACATCTTTTGCGCGCTGAATCGCAAGCCTTAGCGCCGGATTTGTATTTGTATCGCCTCCGCCGCTCCTGGCGGCTACGCTTATTTCCTTCACAATTTTAGTAAAAATTTTTCCTCTTTTGCTATCCTGGGCAGCCTTGCGGTGTTTTATGCCGGCCCATTTGGAATGTCCGCTCATCGCTCAACCTCTTTCGATCTATACCTTGGCTTCTTCTTTTGCTTTTTTTACTTTATCAACAATCACCTGCGCTAAATTAGCCGGAACAACTTCATAATGCGAAAACTTCATCGCATATGTCGCCCTGCCCGCTGTGATTGATTTTAATTCATTGGCATACTTATACATTTCTTCCAGGGGAACCTTTGCTTTTATGGACTGCGAACCATCCGAGGGCTCCATACCCATTATCCTGCCCCTTCTTGAATTAAGCGTGCCGGTAATGTCTCCCATATATTCGTCGGGCGTAATTATATCCACATCCATAATGGGTTCCAGAAGTACGGGCCTTGCGCTCTGACAGCACTCCTTAAATGCCTCTCTGGCCGCTATCTGAAAAGCTATATCCTTGGAATCCACAGGGTGGGTTTTTCCGTCATATACAGTGGCTTTAATATCTACCATTGGAAAACCTCCGAACGGACCCGCCTGCATGGAAGATTTAATACCCTTCTCACAGCTTAAAACAAAAGGCGCCGGAATGGCACCCCCTACTATCTCATCGACAAATTGAAAACCTTCGCCTCTCGGCATGGGCTCCACTTTCAGCCAGACTTCAGCAAACTGCCCCGCGCCGCCCGACTGTTTTTTATGTTTGTAGTGCGAATCACCCTTGCCGCTTATGGTTTCCCTATACGCAACTTTTGGCGTTCCCAGGTCCACGGCCACACCATATCTTTTTTTCATTCTATTTACCATTATGGCAACATGAAGGTCGCCCATGCCCGAAGCAACCATTTCCCTGGTCTGCG
>CAYVIU010000118.1:3734-4021 GCA_964451625.1 uncultured Planctomycetia bacterium
CATCAGAGCGTGTCTTTGGTTTTATGGAAAATGAAATAGCCGGCTCAGGGAATATAACATCATCAAATTTAAACTGTTTTTTATCCGTACATAAAGAGTCGTTTGTCTGCGTATTTTTTAATTTCGCAACACCTCCGATGTCGCCTGCCTCAATAGCATCGGCGGCAATGTGGTCCTTACCCTGCATGAAAAAAAGCTGGGCTATTTTTTCTGAAGAGTCTCTTGAAGAATTGTAAAAGTGGGAATTTGAGCTCACCATCCCGGAATAAACCTTAAAAATAGACACC
>CAYVIU010000119.1:0-4012 GCA_964451625.1 uncultured Planctomycetia bacterium
CCCGGAGAACCTCGTTCAACCCGATCAAAGGCTTCAGCGCACCACGCTTAAGAAAGGCAGGGCCGAGGTTCACACAACAGAACACCTGCTTGCTGCATTAAGCGGGCTTGGCATTGATAATGTTGAGGTGGAGATTGACGGAGCGGAGATGCCTGGCTTAGACGGAAGCGCAAAAGAGTTTGTGAGAGTCCTTGAGGCCGCAGGGATAAGAGAACTGCCCCGCCTCAAAAAAACCATAGAGATCAAAAAACCGATAGTATGCAAAAAAGGCGATGCCGTAATCGAGATTAAGCCTCATTCGGAATTTAAAATAGATTATCTTCTGGACTATAAGCACCCGATATTAAAGAAACAGTCATTTTGCGTATCTTTGGACTCTTCGGGGGAGTCACAGGAGTTTTTTAAAGAAAAGATTGCGCCCAGCAGGACATTCTGCCTTGAGGAAGAGGCCAATGCCCTCTTGGCAATGGGCCTTGGGAAAGGCGCAAATTTTAAAAACACACTTGTTATAGGTAAAGAAGGCCCGATTGCGAACTCATTCCGTTTTCCCGACGAGCCTGCAAGGCACAAGGTCCTGGACATTATAGGGGATCTCTATATACTGGGCCCTGTAAAGGGCCACATAACCGCGCACAAGAGCGGCCATGCACTGAATGCCACAGCAATAAAGGAGATATACAATGAACATAGAAGAAATAATGAAAACAATACCGCATAGGTATCCGTTTCTTCTGGTGGATAGAATTATTGAGAAAAACGAGAAAAGGGTAGTCGGAATAAAAAACGTCACAATAAACGAACCATTCTTCCAGGGGCACTTTCCGGGGCACCCTATTATGCCGGGAGTCCTTATTCTGGAAGCAATGGCGCAGGTGGCAGGTACGCTTGTCCTTGCAAACCCTGCCAACAAAGGCAAGATGGCGTATTTCATGGGCATAGACAAGGCAAAGTTCAGAAAACCTGTTGTGCCGGGGGACACAATCAGATTTGAAGTGGATGTATTGAGATCCAAAACCAAGATCTGTCAGGTCAAGGCAGCCGCTAAAGTTGATAATGAGCTTGTAACCGAGGCAGAGCTCCTTTTTGGCGTAGTAGAGGTTGAAAAATAATATGAAAAGAATAGCATTACTGGCAGGGGCCGGGAGGCTCCCTATAATATTTGCGGATGAGGCAAGAAAAGACGGCGCAGAAGTAGTGGCGCTGGCGATAAAGGGCCTCACCTCGCCGGAACTGGAGAAATACGTCAAGAAGATCTACTGGGACGAAATCACAGAAGGGGCAGTGGTCCTTAACATACTCAAGAATGAAAAGATAAACTACGCGGTTATGACAGGCAAGGTCCCGAAGACGCTTTTATTCAACCGGAACATGAAATTCGACAAAGAGGCCTCAGGAGTCATCAATGATGCTGTCGACGGCAAAGACTACGCCATTATAAAAATGATCGCATCACGCCTCAGTAAGATAGGCGTGAAGATAATAGATTCTACAATGTATCTGAAAAAACTCCTTCCCAAAAAAGGCGTTATTACAAAAAGAGAACCGACTCCCAAAGAGTGGGAAGACATAAAATTCGGTAAAAAGATAGCCAAGCAGTTGGCCGGCATGGATATAGGCCAGACGGTTGTTGTCAAGAACAAGGCTGTCCTGGCGCTCGAGGCCATAGAAGGCACTGACGAGGCCATAAAACGCGGCGGGTCTCTTGGGAACGGAGATGTTGCAGTAGTAAAGGTTGCAAGGCCAAGGCAGGACATGCGCTTCGATGTCCCGGCCATAGGGCCAGAGACAATAGACTCACTCATAACTTCAGGTGCAAAGGCCCTTGCGATTGAGGCAAAGATGACGCTCGTTGTGGACAGAGAAAAATTAGTCAAAAAGGCCGACGAGGCCGGTATAACAGTAGTCGCGATATAGGTGGAGAATGAGATTATGAAAGAATTAGAAATAGATACAGCAAAAATAAAAAATAAAATAGTAAAATTCCTGAAAGAAGAGTTCAGAGCCGCCGGCTTAAAGCGCGCCGTAATCGGCCTTTCCGGAGGCATAGATTCGGCATTGAGCGCAGCGCTTTGCTGCGAGGCCCTCGGAAAAGAAAATGTTATAGGATTTATCCTTCCATACGGGAAGGCAAGCCAGGACATCCAGTATGCAAAGATGGTGGCAGCGGCCCTTAAGATAAAAACAGAATTAATAGATATCGCCCCGATGGTGGATCTCTATTTTAAGAGGTTCACTGTATCAAGCAAAATCCAGCGCGGAAACAAAATGGCGAGGGAGAGGATGTCAATACTCTATGACCAATCAACGAGGTTCAATGCCCTTGTCGTCGGAACCGGAAACAAGACCGAAACCCTTCTCGGGTACTGTACACTGCACGGGGACGCGGCGTGTGCGGTAAATCCCCTTTCCACTCTTTACAAATGCCAGGTGCGCCAAATGGCAAAGGCTATGAATCTCCCGAAAGAAGTCATTGAGAGAAAGCCGTCTGCGGGATTGTGGTCCGGCCAGACAGACGAGGGGGAGCTCGGGTATAAATACGACGATATGGACAGGCTCATTTATTACATGATAGATAAAAAATATCCCAAATCAAAATTGATTGAAATGGGATTTAAGCAAAAGTTTATCAGTAATATTTCCGCAAAAATTACAAAAACCGAATTTAAGCGCCGTCTTCCAAAAACTTTACAATAGCACCGGCTGCGCGTTCACTTGCGCCGACCGGCCCTAAAATCTCTCTCACCCTCCGCAGCCCATCTTTCATCTTTTTATATCTGGGTGCATTCGTGAGTATATCGATACCCTCTTTTGCTATCCTTCCGCCGGTTGCCCTGTACTGCAGGAGCTCGGGCATGATCTTTTTTCCGGAGACTATGTTCACAAGCCCGATATTGGGGATCCGCACGAATATCAGGAAGAATATCCCCGTCAGCGGAGAGACCTTATAAGTTATAATCATGGGTTTTTCAAGTATCGCGGTCTCCAGGGTGGCAGTCCCTGATGCGGCAATGACAAGGTCTGCCATCTCTACGCAGTCATAGGTCCTGCCGTCGATTAATTTATACGGAATCTTAAAATCCTTTAATATCTCACTGTAAAGTTCAGCCGGCAGTTCTTTATATTTTGCTATTAAAAGCCTGCTGTTCTTTATCTTTGAATGAATCTTTTCAAAACCCCTAAGCATGGCCGGCAGGAGGTTTTTTATCTCTGACTTTCTTGAACCGGGGAGGAGTGTTATAATCTTTTCATTGGTGAGGCCGAACTCATTCTTCAGTTTTCTGGATATATTGGTGGGCCTGACCGCGTCAACCAATGGATGCCCCACAAACTCTGCATTAACTTTGTGTTTTTTATAGAGCGTTTCCTCAAACTTGAATAGTACGAGCATTTTATTGATATTTCTTCTTATCTCGTGGATCCTGAAACCTCCCCATGCCCATACCTGCGGGCTTATGTAGTAGACAATCGGGATGTTATGCCGCTTTACAATCTTCGCAAACCTTAGATTGAATCCGGGGTAGTCTATGAGGATGACGAGGTCGGGTTTTATTTCCTTAAGCTTGTTTGTAAGAAGCGTGAAAAGCCTTTTAATCTTTCCCAGCTGTAAAAGGACCTGTGAGACGCCTATTATCGCAAGGTCCCCGATCGGGTAAACGATCTTTGCGCCGGCGGAGGCCATTTTTGCGCCCCCCACGCCGAAAAACTCTGCGTCGGGCAGTTTCTTTTTAAGGTCCGTCAGGAGTTCTGCGCCGTGAAGGTCTCCCGAGGCCTCTCCTGTTACAATCAGAATCTTTTTAGCCATAATGAAATTATTTTTCGGTAGTCTGGCGTATCTTTTTTCCTATCTCGAGCGCCACCGCAAGGGCGCGGCGGCCGTCGAGGCCTGATACAATGGGCTGCTCTTTTTTCATCACACAGTTGACAAAACTCTCGAGCTCTCTTTTGAGCGGTTCTTCTTTTTTTACCTTTAATTTCATATTGCGGATTCTGTGTCCTTTTTTGGTGTTGATTG
>CAYVIU010000120.1:0-4000 GCA_964451625.1 uncultured Planctomycetia bacterium
CTCATTCAAAATTCAGTGGCTTTTGGCAATACCGGCGGATGTGGAATTAAAATTGACCATGTCGATGAGTTTATACTCAGGCACAACATCGCCTTCAATAATGACATCGGTTTTTACATGGAAGAGACACGAGGTACACCCAATACAATCGGGACCTTTTACAATAACGTCGCTTATAGCAACACTAGTAATGGATTTGAAATGGAAGCAAGCGACGTTGGTGTTATACTTGTAAATAACATTAGCGATGCTAATGGTGTTGATATAGCATTAGGCATAACTCCTTCACGTGTAGAAAATAATTACTGGACTGACGGAGTTTATTATGTGGGAGATGATTCAGGCAGCCCTGATATTTCAGGGTCTCACGGTTTTGTAAATCCTGGTGATCCGGACGACGTTATCCTTGATACAACTCTCGATAATTTCGCAGCTTGTTCGGGCTTTGCTTTAGATCCAGATATATCCATCTGTATAGACGCTGGAGAAAATCTTGCATATATAGATTCATTTGATGCGCCTGACAAAATTAAAATAAATGATGGCTTAGCCGTTGTTAAACCGTTACTTTATTTCAGAATCGGAGATGAATTGTGCCTGCAGAGTGCTGCTTTACCACATACCCCCATTCTGGGAACGAATGCAAAAATTAACGATATCAACCAAAACGATGCAATTGTTTTAGATGTATCCGTAGATGCTATTGGAGTTGGAGCGTCAATAGATCTTGTAAAAGTTACTGACGGCATGCCGGACATAGGCGTATACGAACTCTCAAGCCATTCATGGCCTTTCGACCCATCCAGATACGGCGATTACATGCACTTTTTCCCGATTCATGGGACAGTAAGAGTCAATGGCGAGTCTCTTGATACAAACGCATGGATAGGGGTTTTTGACGAAGCTGGTAATTGTTACGGAATAGGTGAATATAAAGATAATATATATCAAGGAACATATACATATGCTTTATCTGCATATCCGGATGTGCCGAATCATGGTATAGACGGATTTCAAGATGGCGATTTACTTAAATTTAAATTATTTATTCCAGGGCAGGAAAGTGTAGAAGTTATTTCATACAATCCGGATCCTAGTGTGGATCCGCCTTATGGCCCATTGCCATACCATTATCCTTATAATGCTGTTATGAATGACACAATAGATCCTGTGGAAATTCATTTGACCACAGTTGATACGAAAGACATAAATTTAGTGGAAGGCTGGAACTTTATATCATTCAATATTAGGCCCTCAAGCGATGTTTTAGAAGAAGCCTTTAGATCAATTCTCGATGATCTTTTACACGTGTATAACCTTCAAGGCGATTATTGGGATAGGACAATCTGGCTTGATCCAGAAGTCCCCGGAGGAGGCGCTCTTAATACTATTAATGCCGAAGAAAGTTATTATGTTAATGTTTCAGAGAATTGCACCTTGAGCATAACAGGCATATACATGCCGCTTCCGTATGAATTTACACTTGATAGCGGTTGGAACAGTATTTCATATCTCTACTTAACAGAACGTGACGTTTTTGGCAATGCCGCTAATCCAGGCATGCTCTCAACTATTGCCAGTGACGTGATTTGGGCTAAAGTAAGAGGCTTAAGCCGTGACTTTGCTGTGCAGTCTCCCAGAGAAGACGCGCGTTTGGAAAACGGCTCAGGCATATTTATTAAGATGGGCCCTCTGCCTACGCCGATAACCTTAAGATTTGAAAAGGAATAAACGGAGCACGGAAATGAGAAAAACAAGTAAGAATATAATATTAAAGATTTCTATAGCGCTATTTATTTTTAGCAGCTTTTGCTATATTGCTCCTAATGACGCAATAGCTGCCATAGATACAAGACACCATTGGCAGGTAGGATTGGTTCCGGGCCGCGCTCCTATTTACGGTAAAGTCGAGGGAATAGAAATAGACGATACTTCCGACTCAATTGGCGCGCTTGATGAAACCGGCGATTACTGTTACGGCGCCGGCGGATTTAAAGGAAATTATTATTTCCTTCCGGGGTTTAAGGCTGATAGTGCAGATCCTGAAAAAGACGGCGATTATGACATAGCGGGATTTACAACAGGTGATAAAGTCTATTTTAAACTTCATAAACCCAGCACAGGCCAAGAATATGATTTGGTCCTGGCAAGCGGCAAAGATTATTATACATATAAATATACTGACAATGGCGATGTTGTCCGCGTTAATCTTGTTTATGAAGCTCCAGAAGACCCAGGTCCTGGTCCAGGCCCCGGGCCTGGCGACGGAGACGGCGATGGCGACGGAGACGAAACTCCCGAGGATGTCCCCGATGACACAGGTGCTGTTGGCGGAGGTCTCCCAACAATGGGCGGCAAGAAAAGCTCAACAAGCACTAAAGATTCGTCATCTTACGGCTCAAGCAGCGCTAAAGCGACAGGAGACCAGATATATTATTACGGTCCGCAGGATATGGGCCATATGGGCCCAGGAGCAGGCGGAAGGGGTAGGCCATACACACCTCCGAAAAAGACAACAAAACGCAAGATTACAAAACCGGAACCAAGAAAGACAATTGCGAAGAGGCTGTCTGTGCCAGTCAAGAAGAAAGCAAAGGCTAAATTAGAACTGCCTAAAAAGGGCGAAAAAGCACCCAGAAGAAAACGCTCTACAGCTCCTTTAGTTACAGTATTTTTAGCAGTCATAGCATCCTTAGCCGCTTATGCGAAAAAAATGAAGCTATTTTAACTTAAAAACCAACAAATGAGGTTGAACCTCATTTGTTGGTTTTTAGGCAAATGTTAGATAAAAAAAAGGTAGATATTGGGGCTTGACAATTTGGGAAATGTGTGGTATACTTATATGGTAGGTGTGACTGGGAATTTTTTTTGATATCTAAATAAAAATATTTAATAAGTTAATAAGTTGAAGGTGAGGAAAATGAGAGAATTATTGTATAAAAATTTTTCATCAAGAGATCATAAAAAAAGAGATGTCTTTGTAAGCGAAACCGTTACAAAAAATGGTATAAGGGCTTGCAGTGAGAGAAGGTGTCTCTATTTTATTCAGGATAAAATTGAAATTAACAATGCTACCGATCTAAAAAAGTTAATGGCAATTAAAAAGAAAAATCAGGATAACCACAAGCATTTTCATATTTTAAAAGAGCACGATACAAAAGCTGGCGAAGATAAACTTATCTGCAAATTAATGGGCACTTTCTATGCGGTTGTAGGCAAGACTATCTACTGCATCGTATATATACATTCCTTTAAGATTAAATTTACCGCGGTATCAACCCTATCGTAATACCTTCATTTACTTGACTAAATTCCCTTAATGTGATAAGCTACGTTTTATATGAATATTACCGTATTAGGAGACGGCGGCTGGGGGACCACTTTAGCCATTCATCTTGCGAAGAAGGGCTATAGCGTGAGCCTTTGGGGTGCTTTCCCGGATTATATCGAGACTATCAAGAAAACCAGACAAAACAGTAAATTTTTGTCTGGCGTTCTTATACCTGCTAATATAAACATATTATCTGATATTAATACTGCTACTGAAAAAGCAGAGTTAATTGTATTGGCAGTGCCATCGCAACATATGCGTCAGATCCTAACGCAATTGAAGAGCTCCGGCAATACCGAAAACGCGGCTATTTTAAGCGCGACTAAAGGAATCGAGAATAATACAAACAAGAGAATGTCGGAATTGGCACAGGAGATTTTAGGCAATGTCAAATTGGCGGTCCTAAGCGGGCCGTCAATTGCTTATGAGGTAGCAAGGGAGATTCCTACGACAGCGGCTTTGCCGCTGATGAGCTGCCGGGCCGCCGCGCTGGGCTGATAGGCCACTTCGCGGCTGATGGTGAGAATCTTGTCGCGCAGCGCGTCGCTGATCCCTGGCTTGCCATTGAGTGCCCGGCTTACCGAGGCAATCGAGACCTCGGCACGCCGGGCGATTTCACGAATGGTGGCGGTTTGCGCGCTCGGTTTGTTCTGTTTCATGCCATGCCTC
>CAYVIU010000121.1:0-3972 GCA_964451625.1 uncultured Planctomycetia bacterium
ATGGCTGATACATTAGCAAAAATGGGTCAAGATCCATGCGAAGCCATTACGGCAATCTCAAAACCTCTCAGACGTACTTATGATCTAACGAAACGGGAGCAGGCTTGGCTTAGAAGCATGCCATATTTTTGCGAAAGTATTTATAAAAATAGCGAAATAGACCATTCAAGTTTCATAAAAGCCCTTCCAAAACTTGAACAGTATTTTCCGAAGATAGCAAGCTTTAGCTTACCAAAAAGAGATGCTGAGCAGATTTTGACAAATCTTGTTAGATTACAAAAAGAGGAAGGAATGGAACCATCTTATGCTTTAGGTGTGATTCTCCCAAAGCAGAACTTAGTAGAGGTTGGAGTCCTTTCATTTTTAGATGCTACAGAATATATAAATTTTCCAGATAACACAGGAATTATTTATTTAAAAAAGTCCATTAATAAAATAGTCCCAGTTTTTGTGCACACAGAAAAAGCATTCAACTCATTAAAGGTTTCCAAACTTGCCATAGGAACCCAGGCATATATAAAGCTACTAATATTAGATGCAGCATTGAATGACAATCTCGATGATACTTTTATGAATAAACTAAAGACCGAGGCCATGCCAGCCCTTCGAGTATTAGAGGCTCTATCAAAGGATTACCCAACTCTTGGTATGGAATTGCAGCTTCCATATAGAAAAGGCCATGAAGGTAGTTGCCAAAATGCGTTAAAAGAAATTCTTCTTGCAAATTTCCTATCTGTGGTACATACACCACATGAGATGGGAAGATCAACATATACTTCTGATAAAACCTATCAGTTTAGATTGCCACCTACAGTATATCCAATATTTTTACTTATGGTAGCAAAACTTAACAATATGGGGATAATAAAAGCGGGTCACCACTATATAACAACAGTAGCCGGAGATTACCTTGAGGAGGCTGCACTTTTGTCAACCTGTTTATTTTATAACCATATACCAACAGAAGCTGGTATAAAACCTGTTGTGCCAGCATATGATAAAGTTCAAGCGGGAGTGGCACTTTATCCGGGCATAGGAGGAAGATTCATAGGAGCTACGGTTGATCCATGGACAGGCAGATTACTAGATCAAAAGGATAAAAAAACAAAAGGAACACAAACCTGCTTTTTCCATTCTATGTACACATCGTTGCTGTTGAAAACTGTCGAAGAAGAAAGCGGTAGAGTTTTAAAAAGTAAAAGGTTTAATCTTTTCGAAGACGACCTTGAGAGAACTTTCTTACTTATTACAGCAGCAGCAGCCTATCTTGGTGCATACCAAATAAAGGATAACACCTTACGAAATCTATATACATCCTTCAGAAGTAGAGTAATGGGATTCTTTATAGATAAGTTCGGAATAAAAGGAGACGATATAGAAAAGATCTTTCCTAAAATAGAAAAAGGACAGCAATATACTTCTATCGGCTCTGCTTTATCTGAAATTCATAACGTTATGAAAAACCTAGATGGTTATTTTGCAGAAAATCCTGCTACATATAAAGAATTCCAAAGTATTGTGAATGAAGCAGTTGATAGTATAAAAGAGTATCTTTTTACGAGAGATAGGTTAAAAGGGCGTATTCTTAGGCTTGCTTTAGACAAACAATGGGGCAGAATAAGACCGACTATTGAATCAGCTGCTTTTGGCGAAGAAGAGAAATTAGCCATAACCCTTCTTAAAGCTGGAAGATACCCAAATGCAAAAGATATTGAGCAGGCTCTAATACAAGAAAGAGGTGGCACAGATAGAAGACCAAGTACTTCACCTGCAGCATTGGAAGATTTACCCATAATTACACCTCTCTCAATTACGAATATACAAAATCATATAAAGACATACATAAACGAATGGCCTGCCTAAGATCTTTTAAAGCAAACAATACAAGCTCAATCTTCTTAATCTACACGGAAGCCAATTCGGCGTTTGGGTTTTTCTGGTGGTAACATAAGCTGGCGGATAGCCTCAAAAATAGTGCGGATTTCTCCATCGTGCTTTTCAATCTTACGCTCTAGTTCATCCAACTTATGTGCGAGCTCTTTATGTGTGGAAATGATCTCTTTAAGTCTTACAAAGACTCGCATAATGGCAATATTTACCTGTATTGCTTTTTTACTATGTAGAACGCTAGAGAGCATTGCAACTCCTTGTTCGGTAAACGCATAGGACCTTTTTCTAAGTCCCATTTTTTCTCGATTGGATATCACAATTTGTGACATCCAAATTTGCGTTTCTTTCTTTGTTAATTGAAACATAAAATCTTCTGGGAAGCGTTCTACGTTTCTTCTAACCGCTTGATTTAACACTCTTGTCTCCACTTCATATAATGCTGCTAAATCTCTATCCAACATTACTTTTTTACCTCTTATAAGAAATATTTTGTTTTCTATTCTTTCGGTTGAAATTAAGGTCATTGTTTATCCCTCCTTTCTAAGCCCAATAGCTTCTGTCCAGTGCCCGGTAACCGATGGCCTCAGAGATGTGATGGGCCTCGATTTTTTCTTTTCCATCGAGGTCCGCTATCGTGCGGCTTATTTTTAGGATTTTGTCGTATGCGCGGGCAGAGAGGCCCAATTCAAGAATTGCCTGTTTGAGCAATTCCTCACCTTCTTTATCCAGCAGACAGTACTTATCGAGTTGGCGGTTTTTAAGATGCGCGTTGAAATTTATCCCTGTCTTTTTATATCGAACCCTTTGCATAGCCCTTGCCTTATCCACTCTGGTGCGGATAGATTCGCTTGTCTCGCCATTAACCCTTTTTGACATCTGTCCATAAGTCAATCTTGGCACCTCCAGGTGTATATCAATCCTGTCCAATAACGGCCCTGAGATTTTACCTAAATAGCGCTGTATCTGGAAAGGTGTGCAGTGGCACTCTTTCTTGGGGTCAGTGAAAAAACCACAGGGGCAGGGGTTCATGGCACAGACGAGCATGAAGCGGGCAGGGTAGGTGACAGTTGCCTCGACTCTTGAGACTGTAATATGGCCGGATTCAAGAGGCTGTCTCAGGGATTCCAGGACATTCCTTTTAAATTGAGGGAATTCATCCAGAAAAAGCACTCCGTTGTGCGCGAGGCTTATTTCTCCGGGCATAGGATATGTTCCTCCCCCGACCAGGGCGGAGTCAGATATGGTGTGATGCGGTGAGCGAAAAGGGCGGGCTGCAAGCAGGGCCTTTTTCGGCGATAGAAGTCCTGCAACACTGTGTATTTTTGATGTTTCGAGCGATTCCTCGAGTCCCAGCTCTGAAAGTATGGTAATAAGGCGTTCTGCAAGCATGCTCTTCCCGGATCCGGGCGGGCCTATAAGAAGTAAACTGTGCCCGCCGCTGGCAGAGATTTCAAAACCGCGCTTTGCATGGTCCTGGCCTTTTATATCGCTGAAATCTATCTTATAGGTTGAATTTCTTTTCAGGATCTTTCGTGTGTCTGATTTGGCCGGTTTTATAACTGTGAGTCCGTTTATGAAATTGACCGCACTGACAAGATCTGTACATGAAATGATATCAACCCCCTTCACCACAGCCGCTTCTTTTGAGTTTTCTTTCGGCAGTATTAATTTTTTGCCGCTCCGGGCCTTTAACCCCAGCGTTATAGGAAGCGCCCCCCTTATGGGTTTTATTGAGCCATCCAGTGACAGCTCGCCGCAGGCTACATAATCATTCAATTTTTCGGGTGTTATATTGCCTGTTACAACAAGTACGCCCAGGGCCATGGGAAGGTCAAACCCGGGGCCTTCTTTCCTTATATGGGCAGGGGCCAGGTTTACCGTAATCCTTTTTGACGGGAATCTGAAGCCTGAATTTTTTATGGCTGCCTTGATCCTGTCCCTGCTTTCCCTTATTGCGGCATCCGGCAGGCCCACTATAGTAAAGCCGGGCAGGCCGTTTGCAATATCCACCTCAACACTGACGAGGTGAGCGTCTATCCCTGTAACACAACTTGATTCTATCTTTGCAAGCATTATAGATAT
>CAYVIU010000122.1:0-3967 GCA_964451625.1 uncultured Planctomycetia bacterium
GAACGAGGCGTTCTCCCAACTGAACTACCGCCCCACACCTTTTACCGTTTGTATCCGACCGGAATTATGTATAAAGGCTTTACTTTATCGGGAAGGTTAAGTAACTTTGCTACGTCTTTATCGTTAAAAGCGCCTACAGGAACTGAATCCATGCCCATTGCCACTGCCTGAAGGTGGAGATTCTCTGCCGCATGCCCTACTTCTATGTCAACGTATCTGGCCCCGCGGTCTCCGTATCTTACAGTAATCCTTTCATAGACCGCGCATATAACAATATCTATGGGTGCCTCGGCTACAAATCCCTGGCCCCAGCTGGCCTTGGCAAGCTTGGCGCGCAAATCTTTGTTCAAAAGTAGTTCCAGTTTATGGCCGTCCGCAATATAATGAAAAAGCCCTTTGCGGCTTACAAGATAAATTTCTAGTGGATACAATGCGCCTGCTGACGGAGCTGCCCTCAGACCCCGGGGATCAGTTATACCTTGCGTTGCCCACAGAAGCTGGGAGATCTCCTCAGTTGTAAGGGGCCTGTTGGAATAGCTTCTCACAGACCTTCTCTTCTGTATCGCCTCTTCAAGCGAGACATCCCCCTTTAATCGAGGTTCAGGCAGTTCTATTACACTGGCAGTTTTCTTCATACCGGCCTCCTGGCAGAATGCATTATGCGTCATAGCAAACAATATAAAAACAACCATCAATAGCTTCATAGGCTTATTAAAAGACATAGTGTACCTCCTATTACCATATAGATATTATCACAAAGGCAGGATAAACTCAAATGGATTATGCGCTTCTTCCGGCACGTTCGAGGGTTTCAAATTGATCGCGCAGGAATTGAGGATTGAATGGTTCTGCCGGTGGAAGCTGCCAGATGTGCTGCTGTACGTGCTTCTCTACAAACTCATTAACTGTATTATTTCCACGCAGCATCTCAACAATGTCCGGTTTTAATTGTAGAACCTGATCCATGTTTACATGTGTCTGGGTTATATCAGCAATCATTGCAGCCATGTCTTCAGCTATTCTTGGAATTTTGCCATTTAAGTCGCCTACCGACAATTCCGTAAGTTCTCTGTCTAGGTCGCCATTAACGTCCTTAACCGCCTCAATAAACATGGCATATAGCTGTGAATAGGCTGAATACCAAACAAGAGGCTTGGCCATAAGAATAGAACCTTCGCCTTGTGTATCTACTCTAATTCTGATATAACCCTGTAAATGTTCTTCAATGCTTCGCAGTCTTGTTTCATCTATTCCTTCATCCAAATAAAAGAAGGTGTTTTCCCAGTTGGCGCCTTTTAATTTAGATAATTCTGCTGGAACCTGTTCAGGTGTACATATTAGGATATTATTTCCATTCCTTTTGTCAAATATCTTTCTTAATAGGGCCCGTGATGCGTTGGCCTGCTTTACATCATTTTCCTCATCACCACTAATAATTATGGTATTTATTGCTTTGTGGTACTCCGGCTTTACATATCCCTGCACCATATCCACTACCTCGCGCCATGTCAATCTCATAGGAACCGCCGCAGGAGTTATAACCTCCGCAGGCGAGGTGTGGCCTTCATTGTACTCATGCACAGCCCTTAGTAATGAATTGACTGCTATTTCCGGCAATACCTCAAGAAGATATTCCATATCATCCGCTACTTCAAGCTCTCCCGAATGATAATGTCTTAATGAAATCCTTGCATAATCATTTTCATCTTCCTGGCGCAGCCTATCATCATTAATGCGGCCCACCAAAAAATCTTCTATAAGACCATCGTGATTAACAATTATTGTAATCTTAGAATAAGGACCGTTTTCAGCATCTCTTTCGACAGTAACGGTCGATTCTGTAATAGGCAATCTTTCCAGGCGTCTCAAATCAGCCTCGACAACATCGCTATCCACATAATCCGATCCAGTCCATTCTGCAGGTGAGGAGCGGGATTCACTACTATATAATTGGATAGTACGCTTGATATTGGCCGCAGCCCTTTTTGTCAGACGACGGTCTAGATTTTGAACCCTATAAATCTCTAGTTCAGGAATATTGTCATCCGCAATTATTGAACTCATATTGTCAGTGCTCCATAAGAAATCGAACAAAAGATGTGCATAATCATCAACGCTGCCTGTTATTTTATCTCTGGGAGTAACGCGGCCATACTTGTCCACAAGAATAACTACTCCGAACTTCTGGCCCATGACAGTATCTTCTATTCTAACCTGAGATTGTACATCTTTCAGCAGTAAAGAAATGTTATCTCTGGCTATTTTCTCATTTTCGGATACACCCGGCAATATGATGGGTACCTCTATTGGGAAATTACACTGTGAGATACCGTTAGCAAGATAAGCTATTAAGATTCTTCTTAGGATTCCTGCTATATCGCCCCAGTCGGCTTCGTCTTCAGAATATTTTTCTTTATATTCAGCATCAACATATCTATGGATATTATCCAAAAGTGATTTTAACCAAGTGCGGAAAAATTGGCGAAGCTCCTCTTCATCTCTAACAACACCGTTTCTATATTGACTAATATAAAGAACTGCCTTTATCTGCCCTTCGTCTAGTCTGAAATCCTCCTGAGTTACAACGCCTTCTTTTACCAGCTGATCAAATTCATCTATAGTAGTCATATGCGCATCAAACTGCTCGGCATTGCTCGATATCCGCACCCACAGGTCGTGCAGCTGTTTCGCTCCTTCTGACAGAGGCGAGGTGCGGCCGGATACCTTTCTTATGGCTTCTATACTTTCCTCTATGTCTCTTCTTTCCCAGTAGTCCAGGAAGAATGTGCCGTCAGGGCCTTTTAGATCCATATAGCTGGTTATTGGTTTAAGCAGGGCTTCTAAGATTTCTTTATCGGACAATTCATCTATGGTTAAGGCATGGATTATGAGATCGAGTTGTGTTGTAACTGCCGGTTTAGAGACAATCTTCTTATTTTTAACCATGTAACGAATGGCCTGGTGATAAAAGATATAATAGGTCTCTACTGCTACATTATCCGAGGCCTTTCGATCTATCAGGTGCCTTGTGTCTTTTTGCAGGACGGGTAATATTCTGGCCAGGAGTTTGCCTATCTTTTCCTTATCTGTGTGATCTGTATCCTTTACATGGGGTATCATGTGTTCTAAGGCAGGTACTCTTGCCTCGCGGCTGAGTTTTTCATTTGTGTATATGTTGCTGAATAAATCAATCGGCAGAGGTGTTAATTCTTTCTGTGTCTGTCTCTGGAAATCATCCAGTTTTTCCAGGGCAATGAAATATCTGAGTGCCAGTGGTTTAGTCTTTTCATCGGCTAAAAGCCTTGCGACATCCGGGACCTCTCTCAGCTTTGCGACTTCCGGCATGAAGTCCTTCAAAAGCTTTAAGAAGCTTTCCAAAAGCCTGTTAAGCCTGGCTTTAATGCGGCTGTCTGTGCCGCGATCGACCTCTATCTTGAAAGAAGCGATTGACTTTGCCAGTTTTGCGATACTTTCCAAGGCCTTAATCCTTGTTTCTGTAGAGACCCTTTTGGCTGAGTAGGCGGCCCTGGCCATTCTTCCGATGCGGCCCAGATTAATATAGGCATTCATCAAGTCAGGCTCATCCAGGTTCTTGCGGATCCTTGTGCGTTGGAATATATTCTCGGGTGTTTCAGCAAGGTCGTTAAGGGTGTTGAAAAAGGCGTCATGGGCTTCCGGAAGATCCTCAGACTCCATAATAAATGTAAAGTTTTCAATAAACCTGTCTTCACTTCCAGATAAGTACCCATCAGGAAGAGAGAAGATAAATCTCCACAGCCTTCCAAGCCTATGTTCAAGTTTTTTGCCCTTATACTTAGCCTTAAGAACCTTGAAATACTCTCCTACCAATGCCTTATCAGCTTTTGCTAATAGATGCCAGAGGGCCCTTTCATTGTCATACTCGGCTATAAGATCAAATATCGCCTTAACGGTCTCCTTGCTGATAATATCTCCCTTGCCTTTCTCA
>CAYVIU010000123.1:0-2114 GCA_964451625.1 uncultured Planctomycetia bacterium
TGTAATTTGTCAGTTTACTCAGGTCATATTCGAGTATCGAGGGGTGGTCTTCATCGATCGGCAGATACTTCGGCACCACAACGTCCCTGCCTGTAATAGGTCCTGTTTCTTCTCTGTACCGCATCCACGCATCCACCCCGTAATAGGAGAATGAACTGAAAAATACGAATTTTTTAACCTTATTTTTACTTGCGATCTTTATCAGATTTATGCTTCCTTCCGTATTCACTTTCTCGTAAAGCTCTTTCCTTTCGGTTTTAGTAGGGCCGGCAATAGCGGCTGTGTGGATAACGGTGTCAACATTCTTATCCATTAATTTTCTCATGATCGAGTCTTTATCCAAGAGATCGTCACCCAATACTTTATCAAAGCGAATTATTTCGTATTCACCCAAGCTCTTGATAAGAGGTACTAACAAGCTGGTGGCTATCTTTCCTTCGCTCCCACTAATAAAAATTTTTCTCATTTTTAACTCCGCATTTAATCCATTGTTTCGATATCCATAAATCCAGCCTGCTGTGAAAGTCTCTTCCCGTTACCCATGGCCTTTCTATGCCCTTGCAGTTCTTTCCCATCCACCACCATGGCCCAGGCCCTTTTCTCTTAGTTTTTGATTTCTCAATTGTGGCATACCGCACTACCCATGGCCCCTGGTCATAATAATAGACCACAGGATAACACTGTCTGTTCGTATCCGGCTTTACGCCCTTTAAAAATGATTTCAAGAAACCTTTTTTATTTATAGTCATTGCCCTGTAAGGGTGATCGTCCTGGGCCCTCCATACAGTCATAGAGGAACTTACTTCCTTGTTTCGAAGCAATACATTAATACAGCTGTCTATGACCTTCGCGTCAACCATAACCGAATTGCCTAAAAGCACAACTACTATTCCCAAGTCCTGATAATAATTGTTTTTAATAAATTCGGCCGCGTGGGTTATCACATCCCCGTGATTTGTATCGCGGCGCGCTAGTCTCTTCGGCCTATCGATAAGTTTTACGTTGTATTTTAGGGCGGCCTTTTTTATCTTCCTGTCTTCGGTTGAAACAAAAATGTCTTTTACATATCTTGATTTTTTGGCGGCATTTATGGGATAATAGAGTGCGGACTTTCCGCAGACCTTGATTATATTTTTATCCGGAATAGAGGTATTAGAGCCCTTTGCCGTTATAAGCGCAATTATTTTCATCTTATCCCCTTTAAGATCTCTTTAAAATTTTTGTAATTTACAGCCGCATTCGGACAACTAATGCCTATAAACCCTATATTATTGGATCTTGCCGCCTCCAAATCATTCGAAGAATCTCCGAAGAGTACGGCTTTTTTGTTGCCTATTTTACGTTGTTTTAATAGCATCTTTATATTATCCTCTTTTATGCGCGGCGAACCTTTTGCTGACTCAAAATAGCTGCTTAATCTTCTCATTTTAACTATTCTGTTTATTTCCGCTTCCGGCGTGGAAGAAACAATAAAGCAGAGCTTTTTTCTCTTCCTGCAGATCTGAAGAAATTCTAGCGCTCCTTTTATAAATTTGGCATTCAACACTTTTTTAAACACCAGCTTAGAGAATTTATCAGCCAAATCGGTTACCTCTCTATCCGACAACTTTATTCCCAGAAATTTCTCATGATAGAATCTGAACTTGGCGTATCTCGACATGCCTCCATTGGCTAGATGGTGATCTGCCACTTTTTTTACTATATCCCTTCCGCACCTTTTGTATATTTCTTTAAACGCCTCCGTCTTTATATTAACAGTGTCTAAAATAACACCGTCAAAGTCAAAAAAAACGTAATCATACCGATTAATGTCGAAATCATTATAAAAAGCCCATATGCTAACAGGGCTGCCGTCTGCTTTATCTATAAAAAGAGGGGAAACAAGAATTGAATCCGGCCTATCCTTAAGGTCGGAGAGTTTCATATCTTCGATAATCAAGATATCATCTTTTAGAAACTCTCTATGGGCCTTTCTGCCCTCTTTCCTGTTTTTTAAAGATGAGATAGATATAAAATCAAAACCTATCGCTCTAAGGTTTGGTAATTTTTTCTTCAGGAATCTACAGAGCGAAGACGGCACGATGGGCGACTCTTTTATATAGACCTGCCTTTTT
>CAYVIU010000123.1:2124-3955 GCA_964451625.1 uncultured Planctomycetia bacterium
ATAAGGAAATCTATGCTCTCGCCACCCTTAATATCTGCAAATCTTTTCTCATCCATCTTGTCTTTAGGTGAAATGCTCATATCCACAACCAAAACATTATTAAATATCCAGAAATCAGAATTAAAGTCTGTAATTGTTCTTCCTTTTTGTATAACGTGATACGGCGTATCTATGTGGGTTGATGTGTGGGTATTCATTACAAGTTTTAAAACATTGGAAGAGCTACCATTCTTTATCGCTTTTTCAGGCAATAGCCCGAGCCTCTTCCCGCCTCCGTAAACAGGTGTATGATTGCTTATTTTATGAGATAGTAGCAAGGTTTTCATTTTTTAACTTTTTAAATGTATCCTCTATCTGCTGAAGAATGCCCTCTGCCATATCTATTGAAGGGTTGGGGGTTATCTTCATGCCTATTTTAGGAACGAATGAATGGGCCGTAATGCTATAGTGATATCCGTGTTTTTCATTTTTGAAATTTATGTCAATGGTGTTGTTCAGCATTTCCTTTATCATTGTCAGCAATTCCCTTGATGAAAGAGTGTAATTGCCTGTTAGCACCATGCATTTATTTTTATACTTCTCATCCAGCATATCAACGCTCAATCTGGCGGCGTCAAAAACGTGGATATATTCCCTCTTTTCGTCCCCCGTGCCAGAATGGTTAATTCTTCCATCTTTTACCGCCTGATATATGCACCTGTGTACTCCATTCCATGCTTGAGACCTCGGGCCATACAGAGAACCATATCTCAGGATGGTATATCCTATCCTGTATTTTTCATAATATTCTTCGAGAAGCTGCTCACATGTCTGTTTTGTTATCCTGTAGAACGATCCATGCCTTCCGTAAACATATACGGAACTCGCGTATATTATTCTTTTTACACCATTCAATCTGCATTTATCCAGGATTATTGCATGTCCCAGTATATTGTACCTAACACTGTCTAAAGGCTTGCTTGAGCATTCTTCCAAATCCGCTATTCCCGAGAAAATATAAACACAGTCCGCGTTTCTTACCGCTTCACTTACCTTATCTTCATCCAAGACATCGCCTACAACCATTCGTTGGTTTTTACCCAGATAAGGAGATTTTTTCAAATCATAGATTGTTACATCGTATCCCCTCTCCGACAACACATCGGCCACATGGCTCCCTACAAATCCTGATCCGCCAAAAACTATAACCTTTGTTTTCATAATATCCTCGCTTTTTTAAATCCCTTTATTAAATTACCGACTGCTTCTTTTTCCATCTCTACCCTTGCCTCTCTTGCATAAGAACCTATGTGAGGGGTAAGGACAACGTTATTCAACTTCGCCAGCTTCCCTGAATAAGGCTCGCTATTAAATACATCCAGGCAGGCCATGGCTATCTTCCCGGACTTTAATGCCTTATACAGAGCCTCTTCGTCTATCACGGAGCCCCTTGATGTATTTACAAGGATTGCCCCATTTTTCATATTAGATATTGCGTTTTTCGTAATGAACCTTTTCGTTGAGGAGGCGTGTTTTGAGACAATGTCAGAGGTCTTGAGCAATTTTTTCAGGCTGACCTGTTTATATTTTGTATTCTTAATAGTCTTTATATCATAATAATGTATCTTGGCACCAAAAAGGTGCGCGAGG
Source organism: uncultured Planctomycetia bacterium (assembly GCA_964451625.1). GTDB lineage: Bacteria > Omnitrophota > Gorgyraeia > JABMRJ01 > CAYVIU01 > CAYVIU01. The sequence goes on from CAYVIU010000123.1 coordinate 3,754, forward strand.
CCTGCTACCCTTCTGCCTATCTTGCCGAAGCCTATTAAACCAAGTGTCTTCCCGCACAGAAGCAGGCCCATCTCCTTGTTCCATCGCTTCTTCCGCATATCCTTATCCATAGATGTTATCTTTCTCAGCCCGCTTAGTATTAGTCCTATGGTTAATTCGGATACTGAATCTATCAGTACATAAGGTGTATTATAAACCTTGA
>CAYVIU010000124.1:0-3033 GCA_964451625.1 uncultured Planctomycetia bacterium
CTCTTCAGCGATTTTGAAAATCCATAAATTAATTACTAAAGCCGTATTGCCGATAAAACAGAACGGCGCTTTTCGCAATAAAATGGTTTATGTAGTTGACAGCTTCGGCCGCACTGTCTTTACCCCGCCTAAGGCGGAAGAGGTGCCGCAGTTTGTGGGGGATTTATGTGACTGGCTAAATTCAAAAGAAGCAAAGGAACTTTACCCGGTGTTAACCGCAGGCATTGCCCATTACGAATTAGTCAGAATTCACCCCTTTGTTGATGGTAACGGCCGCACGGCGCGGGCTTTAGCCACGCTTATTCTTTATAAGCTGGGTTTCGATATTAAGGACTTCTTTTCTCTGGATGATTATTATAATGAGGATAGGCCCAGCTATTATGCAGCCTTGCAGTCAGTTGACTCCAAGACCATAAATATTACACAATGGCTGGAGTATTTTACAGAAGGAGTAGCTGAGCAGATTGGACAGATAAAGGAGAAAGTCCAGACATTAAGCCGGGATCGACTCCTGATGAAAAAGCAGGGCAAGATATGGTTAAAAGAAAGGCAGTGGAAATTTGTTGAATTTTTAAAGGAGACTAAGCAAGCCTCCATAAAGGATTATCTTTCGTTATTTAAGGGTAAAAAGATATCAGAAAGAACCGCGAGATTAGATATTGAATTTTTGCTTAAGAATAATGTTATTAAAAGGCTGGGCAAGGCCAGGGCAATCTGCTACCGTTTAAACCTTTGATGCATTGCCGGATAATTGCCGGATAATTGCCGGATTCTCTGGATGTTAAAAAATGGCTGATATAAAAAAGAAACGAAGGTCTAACGTTGATATGTGGCTTAAAAGAGAGACTGAGCACAAAAAAGAGGCTCTTGAAAATGCCTCACGGCATTTTGATAAAGACGATAATTTAACTGTCAATACACTTGAAGCAATATATGGTAAAGAAAGTAGCTTTGGCAATGACATGAGAAAGCGTGGGATAGACGGCGCAGCGGGGCATTTTATGCTTGAGAAACGTACAGCAAAAAGATATGGCCTAACCGTTACTAAAAGAAATGATCAGCGTTTTGATATTGATGATGCCTCAAGTGTAGCAGCAAGATATCTAAAAGATCTCAATACCGTATTTAGCAAAAAGACAACTTTAATCAAGGATATAATTACCACTTCTGTAAAGAGCAAGGTAGAGCGCAAGAACTTTGTTTTAGCTGCCTATAATGGTGGCCAAGGGCGCATAGCAAGGGCGCAAGAATTTGCTAAACAAGCAGGAAAAAATGCGCAATTGTGGAAGGATGTAAAGAAATTCCTTGAGCTAGCCGGTGCCACTGAAGCTAAAGCAAAAGAAATAAGGGAGTTTGTAGAGAAGGTATTGCACTATGAGGTAGAGTTCGCCAGCAAATCTCCGGCAGACAAAAATGCAAAGAAAAAAAAGCCGAAGAAAAACGGCTATAGATGTACAGGCGGACGCTGGCGCACCATTGATGGTAATCCGGTGATGATATGCGATTAAGGAGTAGAATGAGAGAGTTGCATATTGGTCTTTGTGTGATTTTATGCGCTATTTTTGCCTCAGAATGTATGGCCAATAGCCCAGATGAGATATTTGGCAATATGACATACATAATTGGCGATAAAGAGCGCTCGCAAGAGGTAACATTGGTAGATGGTAAATATAGAGATACACCCAAACACCCACTTCTGTGCGTATATTATGGTGGCGATTTTGTTTATGGCGATTTTAATAATGACGGTCTCAGAGATGCTGCTGTTGTGATTACCGAGAGTGGCGGAGGGAGTGCGAATTGGCTTAGTCTGGCATTTTTAATAAATGATGGAGAGAAATTAATTCATAGAAGTTCATATGACTTGGGATATAAGCCGGATATTGTTTCTTTGACTGAAGAAGATGGTAAGGTGGTTGTTGATATGCTGGTTCGCGATGAAAACACATGGGCCGAAGGAATAATGAAACCAGTAAAGAATATATATGAATACACTGGCCCTACTGCATGGGGGCAAGATCCCCTTTTTCCATCTCTTGCATCTGAAAAGCAACAGTGAATGGACACTATTTGGACACCAATGCCTATAGTGGTCGAGTCAGCAGAAAAACCCGTTGTTGTAACTCTTTGATAAATTTTGTATTATACCACACGCGCCTGTAGCTCAGCTGGATAGAGCACCAGTTTCCGGAACTGGGGGTCAAGGGTTCAAATCCCTTCAGGCGCTCCAAACCTTGCGAAGCAAGGTTTGATCCTGAGGCAGCGTAAAGAAATGCGAGCGAATAGCGAGCATTTTAGCTGCCGAAGGACCTTTCTTAGGCGGTCAAGTTCGAAGTATTTAAGAAAACAAAAAGATAGAATATTTTTGCTTGACAGTTTAAGAGGTATTTGATATAATAACGATATTACTTGCATACTTCTGTGATTTAGTATAAAATATAAGGACTGAAATGGGAAAGAGAGAAAAGATCATAAAAGATAAATATGCAGAGATTATAGATGCCCTGATGGCCGCTATAGATGGCAAGGATAATCATACAGGCAAACATTCTGCTAAAGTTAGCAGCCTTTCTGAGATTTTGGCAAGGAAGCTTCGGCTTCCTTCGGCCAAGGTAGAGACTATTAGGATAGCCTCCAAACTTCATGATTTAGGCAAGGTAGCAGTAGAGGATTTTATATTACAGAAACCAGGCCGCCTCACACAAGATGAATGGAATATTATCAGAAGGCACCCTGTCATAGGCGCTGACATAATAGAGTCTGTGACATCGCTAAAGTCTGTAGCAAGGCTTGTCAGGCAGGACCATGAGAGATGGGACGGCAAGGGCTATCCTGATGGGCTGAAGGGCGATGAGATTGACATAGGCGCGCGCATAATATTTGCAGCTGATGCCTATGATGCGATGTTGGCTGATAGACCTTATAAAAAAGCCAAGAGCAAGGATGAGGCTATAAAAGAGCTCAGGCGCAATTCCGGTACGCAGTTTGACCCGAAGGTCGTAGACGTATTTCTGGATATAGCCGCGGAACTTC
>CAYVIU010000124.1:3043-3922 GCA_964451625.1 uncultured Planctomycetia bacterium
GCCGCGGTAAAAAAGGGGGTGGTAATAGCATGAGACTAAAGTATTTGGTATTTGGAATTGTTGGTTTATTTTTCATGGCGCATTTTGCGCCTATTGTTTTTTCTGAAGAGGAAAAACCAGGTTCTCCAAAGGGCTGGATGAAGAGATTGGATTATTCTGTTGAAATAGAGACAGATAAGAGGCCACAGTTTTATTTTGAGACGGTTCAGCCTTTACGCGTTGTAAAGGAGGGAAGAAGAAACTTTTTTGTTCAGCCGCGGATATCACAGCAGGAAAGTCACCTAAAATACAGCTTTGGCCTGGGGACGAGATGGCTTACCATGGACGATGAACTTATAACAGGTATTAACACATTTTTTGATTATCAGGATTTAAACCGCCATTATAGGGGCGGGCTGGGCCTTGAGGCGCTGGGTAAACGCGCCGAGGCGAGGGCAAATTACTATGTGGGCGCTTCTTCAAAAAGGCTTGTTCAGGAAACAGCATCTTCCGCTACCTATGAGAAGGCGGTTGACGGTTTTGATGTCGAGGCAGGTAGCCCGCTTCCCTTTTTTCCGTGGGTAAAGTTATTCGGAAGTTACTACTTCTATGACTATAAATTTACTGATGATGTAGCGGGCTGGAAGCTGAGGGGAGAGTTAAAACCCCTTGATTTTTTAACGGTAGATTTGATTCTGGATGATGACAACAAGGATGATATTGACTATGGCCTGAAAACCGCGCTAAGGATACCTTTTGAAGATTTCAATTTTGCTAAACTGCGCCAAAATGTATCTCCCAAAAAAGAAATGTTTCAAGAATATGACCTGAAGACGCGCATGCTTGATCCGGTTGAAAGGGAATTTGATATAGAGGTTGAAAGGTATATGGAAGTAGGTG
>CAYVIU010000125.1:0-3884 GCA_964451625.1 uncultured Planctomycetia bacterium
TTATGTAGAAACAAGAGTACCTGTTGTTGGCGACTGGGTAGAAAACAAAGCAAGTCATCAGATTGCCAAAGAAAAAATTGCCGAAGCTCTTGTAACCAAGCTTAAAAACATGTCAAAAGACACAGGAAAAATAGAAAAGTTTGCCGGCTACCTTGCTGAATATGCTGTCCGCCACAACCGCAGTAAAGAGTACATGCTTAGGTGTATAGATACACTGGTTAAGCAAAGGGGATTTGTAGATATTCTTGCCAAAGCTTTCATCCCAGAAGGAACCGACGAATTACCAGGCCGCCTACAGTATGCCAGTAACTGGTGGGGTAAGCACACAAGAATGCTTAATAGTTTTGAAATGACAGAAATCGAAAGCATATTATCAGAGTTTGGCTTTACTCCTGAAACGTTAGGAGTGCATCTCTTTTTCGCAAATCTTACACTCGCAAGAAACAATATTGACATAGGAAAAGAATATACCGGGACCACATACTGGCAAACTTTCATACAGTCCTCAACAAAAGATATAGTGGTAGATATGAAAGAATTCGCTGATTTATACAAAAGGTACTATGGAAGGCAGTTAAACCTAAACGACCCGTTCGATTTGAAGCTTCTTGTATACGGTTTCTGGCATATGCAGAATCCCGGCATGGTAAATAGAGCTGATAGATTCAAAGCTGCTATGGATAAAGTTCCAAATCTACCATATGAATTTGAATACATAGTTGACCATATTGAAATGTCAGCAGTCCCTGAAGGAATTGCTATTACAAACGAATCAGTAAGAAAAATGTTTACAAATGAGGATCGGGCCAGGTTAACAAGTAAAACTAATTATACTCAAGGAATCAGAAAAAAAGTCACAGACCCTAAAGAGCTGATTCTATGGCTCATGGTAAATGACATAACCAATGACCAGCTTAATCCTTATAAACCAGAGGACAGGGCTTTTGTAATGAGCTGGCCTGTTTTTGCAAAGCTAAACAATAGGACAGAGCTAAGCGACATAGAATATCTTGACTTAGTATTCGACAAGATAAGAAACATAAGAGAAATTGTTACAACCCAACATGGGGCAGTAGATGAAGATACTATTCAAGAGGCTAATATGGATGGATTAATGAGGCATTGGAGTGAAGTCATGAGTATGAAAGGAAAAGGAGCCGTTGACCTCACTGAAGCCACCCAAAAATACGTCCGAATCATCGAAGCCTCAATCTTTAGCTATTATGCAGTATACATGATAGAAAAAGGCTACAGCGTAGAAGACCTCGCAGAAATATTCACAATAAAAACAAACCTGAGAAATAGCAGAATAGGCAGCCTTGGTGGAGATGATAAACCAGCAGAAGCAGATAGATCAGCAATGGCAGAACTGCTTCTCAAAGATAAAAAAGCCATCAAACAGAAGGGAGATCCATCAGACTTAGCATTGTGGATCAGGCTTGAGGATACGGATAAGGATAAGGTTAAGAATGATGGCAAAATCAGAGGAAACACCGCAAGACATGCACTTACAAGAATGCTTGACAAGCGCACAAACATATTAGAACAAGGATTCTTTGGTATTTCAAAAGATACAAAACTAGGCATAAGCCGTGGCACAGGCATATCAAGTGATATAGAAGCAAGAGCTGGGGAAGGGAAAAAATCCCAATGGCTCGTATTTCTGACGTTTGACGGCAAAGCCAAAAGTAAACAAGCCAAAGAAGACGTAGATGAAATCCTAAAATTAGCTTTAGAAAAAGACAAACCCAATAGATACACAAATAAAAAATTAACAGACGAAGCAGTAGCAGGACGCACACATAGAACACTTGATGAAATAAAGAAAGCCAAAGAATTGGAATCCGAGAGGATTTCACGAGCATTAGGCCTGGTTATAGAGAAAAAGAAAGAAATAAAAGGCCATATCAACACACTTAGAGACGAAAACCCAGATATAACCAGCCTAGAACTTGCCATAGATAAATTAGGAATGTTCCGTGATAAAAGAGCTATACCAGAAGAAGTTACCTTTGAAGAAGAAGGAAAACTAATCAATGTCAAGATAGTGCCTCTTCTTAGAAAATTACCGCAAAAACAAAAAGAAAAAGGTGAAGATGAAGAAGAAAAGTTTAAAAGAGGAGAAATTGAAAAAAAAGAATATAAAAGAGAAAAAGAGGAACGGGCCGCACTGATTAGAAAAATTCAACGCCTCGTAAAAGAAATAGAGCTGGCGTATAAGGTAGAGAATCCCAAAAGATATATTGGAATTCTGATTGAAACAATAAAAGATCAATCATTAAAGAGCAATGAGCGGGCAAAAGCTGTAGAATCTTTACATATGCTCAGTAGTATGGAAAATTTTGTTGAAAGAAAAACAATAGTTTCAGCTCTTATAGAACTATCGGAGGATAAGCAAGTTGAAGAAAAACACCGTTTATGGGCTATCAGGATGCTGGGAAGAGCTCCTAACGAAAGAGTCGCTTTGCGGCTTGCCGATATTGCGAAAGATATTACAAATAGTGAAGAAGTCCGTTTTGAGGCCATATATGCCTTAGGAGGGCCTCATAGTGAAAAAGCAATTCCAACTCTTCTTGAATTATTAAATGATTATTCAGGAAAGATAAGCCAGGAAGCTGCGAATTCATTAATAAAAGTTATTAAGGCAAGAGAAAAAAGAGGCCTCACTGCAGAGACGAAAAAACAAAATAAAGAAATCCGTGAAGCTATCAATAAAATCTATAAAGAAAGAAAAATTTTAAGGCTTATCAATATTTTAGGAGATAATAGCGAAAACACTGCTTTACGTATAAAAGCCATGCGAACCTTAGCTGAAAAAGCGGGTGGAATAGCAATTCCAGCAATTCTTAGCGTATTATGGGATAGTAGAGAGAATATGCAGCTTCGTATGCAATGCATAGGGGCTCTTGAAAAAAGAGCTGATGAAGGATCTGTCCGAGCGTTGCTTGATACACTAGGAATCAATTCACAGCGTGTGCGGGTATATACAGGCATAGCCTTAAGAAATATTGTCAAAAAACGAGAAAAAAGCGTGCTTACCGAAAAACAAAAGAAAGAAAACAAAGCTATACTCAAAGCAATCAGTGAAGCTATGTCACCTGAAATTGAAACACAAAAACCTGAACCGGGTGTAAGAGGAGAAACAGGTGCAAAAGGAGAAAAGGGAGAGCCCTTATTTACGTTAACTATAGAGCCTGTTGTTGGCGGACAGCCGGTTGATCCTGATGCTGTTCGCGATAGAGTTATGGAAGAGGAAGGGAAATATTATAGACAAGATATCGATGACAAAGCAACCGGTATGTCTTATGACAGGGTGGAAGCAACATCAGGCTGGATATTAGGGAATGTATCAACTAAAGGTGCCGTTTCAAAGGATTCTTTGGGTGTTGCGCGCCTCGTGGGCATAATCAAAGGGAAGCCAGGCTTTGATAAGATGGGGATGAGTAAAAAAGAGGCACTTTTACAGTTAAAAACAAAACTTACAACAATAAAAACATTTATTGACACACATCCTGAATTTAAAGGATTTGTCCCTTGGTATGATATTAATGATGACGGCACAATTACTCCAACGGAAGATGCAATCCCCAGCCTTGATGCCGGAGAATTTTTATGGTCATTACCCCCTGTCCTTATGGCATTACAAGGTGAAACTGACGATGATGCAAAAGAAATAATAAAACTTGCCAATTATATTATTTCAAAACAGAACCAGAACATTTCAAGATTCGTCGATAAAAGTACAGGTTTCTTATATGGCCGACTAATCCTTGATAGGGCTACAAACCAGCTTGTCGGAGATAAAACATACCACCTTAGTGATATGTATGAAGGAAAATTTTAAGTTTTATTGGGAGTTCTACACGGGAAAATAGATGAACAAG
>CAYVIU010000126.1:0-3803 GCA_964451625.1 uncultured Planctomycetia bacterium
CAATAAATGCGGCGAGGAGATTGTGCGCTATCCCCACTGCATGGACATCGCCTGTGAGGTGCAGGTTAAAATCCTCCATCGGCACCACCTGGGAATACCCGCCTCCTGCCGCCCCGCCTTTTATGCCGAACACGGGCCCTAACGAAGGCTGCCTGATACATACTATGGATTTTTTGCCGATCTTATTGAGGGTCATGGAAAGGCCTATGGTCATTACGGTCTTTCCTTCACCCAATGGCGTAGGGGTTATTGCGGTTACATCGATGTACTTGGCATTCGGCCTTTGCTTGTATTTATTGATTGCATCCAGGGATACCTTGGCCTTGTATTTGCCGTAGAGCTCGAGCTTGTCTTCGTCGATGCCGATATCTTTCGCGACATCAACTATCGGTCTCATATTGCAGGATTGGGCGATTTCTATATCGGGGGGAAGTTTTACGGGCATCATATCCCTCTCTTTTTAAAGAAGCCATAATATAGTCCTCTAAGAAACTATATTATAATAAGATTAGGATATAATGTCAACACAAATCAACTTCACTTGTACGAAACGAGGACCTTGAAGGTCTCCTTAGGCTTTTTAAGCCCGCTCGGAAACGGCGGGAATGGGGCCGCCTCGTATACGCTTTTTACTGCAAGCTGTTTAAGCACATCCTTGGCATCACCCAGGACACGCGGCTCGCCTTTGAGGCTTCCATCGGAAGCAAGATCAAAGGCAACATACACATTACCCCTTATGTCGCTCCTGGGATAATTGGTTCTCGCCTTCTGATAGACTAAGCCTCTTACAAGGTCGGAGTAGCTTTTTGAAGGAGACTTCCGGGCCTTTATCTTTTTTCTGGGGCGCGCAACAGGTACAGCTGTTGTTTCATCCGGGCCTTCTCTTAAGGCAAATCTTGTGGGCTCAAGCTTTTCTTCTTCCTCTTCCTGCCTTATCTCAGACTTTCCGACTTCAGTTGTAGTCAGATATTCTTCGTTCTCAGGGGCCGGCGCTTCCCCTGAAACTATGTGCGGGGTAAGGAATATGATCAGTTCCTTCTTTTCATCTTCCTCCGCATTTCCGCGCGTTGTCCTTCTGAACGCCCCTCCTATTAATGGGATGTCTCCCAAGAAAGGAATCTTGTCTTCATCATCTTCTTCTCTTGTCTCAATCATCCCTGCAAAGACAACTGTATTGCCGTCCTTTACCATTACTGTTGTCTCGGCTGAAGAGGTCTGGATTATGGGAATACGTGTTGTATCCTGCACTGTGGTGCCGCTTGTAGGTGTAGTTGTGGATGTAACAGTAATATCATCTGTCCTTGAACTTATCTCCGGTTTTATCTTCATGGTTACAAAGCCGTCCCTGTTTATGGTTGGGGTGACGTGGAGTTTCACGCCGAGATCTACGTATGTAACATTTTGCGTGGTTTCTGAAAGTGTATCTCCTATAGTCGTGCCGCTGGTAGCATACGGACGGCTGGAACCTACAAGAATACTTGCCTCTTCATTGTTAATAACAGTGATTCTTGGGGCAGACAATATTTCTGTCTTTCCTATTGATTCCAGTACCTCTATTACATACTGGTGCCTTTGGTCATTTAATGCCCCTATCTGGAATGCGCCTCCTGTTGTAGAGCCTGTGGCAGCGCGGATTATATTGCCTAAACCGGCATTTGTAAAGTTCGAGCCTGCGGCTATGTTGTAGCCCACATGAAATATATAATCCCAGTTCACGCCCATTTTAAATTCATCGTTCAGGGTAATCTGGAGTATCTTGGCCTCTATCAGGACCTGTTGTGTTTTTTCATCGAGCTCGGCTATAACCCTTTCGATCTCCGGCATCTTGTTTCCCATGTCCGTTACTATGATTTTATTTGTCCTCTCGTCAACCTGGATACTGCCGACATCTGTGGTAAGACGCTCCTCAATCTTTGCCTTTACGTCTTCTGCGGTGGCATAGTCAAGCCCGAAAATCCTTGTCTCGGTGGGAATGTCCATTTTGCGGATCATCCGGGCCGCCATGTTCACTGACTGCGGCGCGTCAATTACAACTACTGTATTGGAGGCTTCATCTATGACAACCTTGCCGATCTTTGTCTTGACCTGGGAAAGGGCCTTGCTGACTGCCGCGGCCTTTGCATACTTGAGCTGGAATATGCGTATCTCCTTTTTGTCGTCAAACCTTGTGCCGTAAAGCTGTTCGTAGTCGCGCTCGGTCATCACATTTATGATCCCGCCTTTTATGTCATAGGCAAGGCCGTTGGAAGAGATCACGATTTCAAACGCGTCCTGTATGTCCACGTCTTTTAAGAAGATAGTGACTTTTCCTCTCACAGTCTTACTCACAGAGATATTCATTTCCCCTCTCTGGGCGAGAAGTTTCAGCACATCCACTATATCCATGCCCTTAAAGTCCAGTGAGATCTTGCCCGGGTCGCCTGAACCGGGCGGGGCGTCAAGGCCTTCTCCGTAAATAGGCGCCGGCAGCAAACTCAATATAAGAAATGATATCATAATTATTTTTTTCATATTCCCCTCCGTATATTTACCCAGCCCCTCTTTCGAGGGGCGGGGTTTTACAGGCCTAAATTAAATTGCCTTCCTTTATATATTAACAGTACGGTTCCTTCGGCTTCCGAAATCTCTTTTAATTCCACTTCCCCGAGGCTGTCGCCCGCATTCATGAAAAATGTCTTTTTCTTGCGGTTGTCCTGGATTATCGCCTGGGGTGTCTCCCCGGAAATCACTCCGAGGAGGCTCAGGTTGGCTATTATGTTCTCAATCTCTTCATCGTCGGCTTCATCTTCTTTCGGGGCCTCTTTGATGATGGGCTTAAACACATCTTTTCCCCTGACTTCCTTTTCATAATAGGAATAATCGTTCATCACCGGTTTTTTTCTTATTGACCCGGCTATATCCAGTTCCTCCATCCGCGCAGGCTGTATCTCGACGGGTGGCGCAAAAAAGTAATCAACTAAAAAATATATTAAAAGTGCGGCAAAGACGCCGAAGAGAACCCTGTTTATGACAAGGATCGTGCTGAACGCCCCGGCGGCCTTTGCGACATTATTATTAAGAGCGTGCGCAATGCCGTTGGGCCTCTTTTCGGCCTCTTCGGGAAGGCTTGAGGCCTCCGGCTTTTCAGCCCGGGTCTTTTCTTTTTTCGGGCCGCGTTTTATTAACCGGAGCAGCCTTTCTTCCGGGGACATATCTCTGTTCAATTATATTACCTCTTCCTGTGATATGACCTGCTTCATGACCATCTGGTCTACTATTGACTTGTCCTTCATCACCGCCATCTCAAGCGCGTTGTGGCACAGGACTGAGATCTTTCTGGGATAGCCGAAAGAGTTTTCATATATGAGTTTGATCGCACTTTCGGTAAACAGTTTGTTGCCGGAATTGAACCCTGCCTGGGCCAGGCGGTATTCAATCATTTCCTTTGTCTCTTTTTCATCCAACGGGTTGATTATGTATTTTAATGAAACCCTGTCGAGAAAATTTCTCACCCTCTTTACGCGGGGCAGGAGTTCCATCTGCGCAAGTATTATAAGCTGGAGCAGTTTGTATTCATTGGTTTCATAATTGAGGAGGGTGCGGAGTATCTCAAGAAATTTATGCGAAAGCTTCTGTCCTTCATCTATCAGAAGGATTATTGTCTTGTGTTCATCCACTCCCTTCTGGAAAAGGTATTTTTCTATGGCGTCTTTATAATCCAGAGTGGAGCGGAAAACAGGCTTTACCCCGAAAATCTTTGTAAGGTTTGAAAGGAACTGGAACTCTGACTACTAGGACGGGTCCAGTATCATGTGGAAGATGAA
>CAYVIU010000127.1:0-3796 GCA_964451625.1 uncultured Planctomycetia bacterium
TTAGAAAGTAAATATGATCTGCCTATCTCTGAGGAAGAAAAGCAGGATGAGCAAAAACAAAGGCGCCAGAGAGAGGAGCAGGAATTTAAGGAGCGCATGGCTGAGTATGAAAACCAGAGGGTAGAATATCCCCGCGCCAAGGTTTTCTTAGACAGGATGAGAAGAGTGGTAGCAGGGGTTAAGGTGACGGTATAGATTATGAAGCTTTTATGTTGGGTTGTGGTTTTTGCAGGTTTAACGTTAGCGGGCGCTGTCAGGGCAGAGGAGCTTCCTCCGCTGGGAATGCTTAAGGCAGCTGCCCTAAAAAATAATTTAGGGCTAAAGGTTAAAGAGGGGGAGTTCGCTGCTGTTGAGGCGCAGAGCTCTTTGCTTAATAATGTAAAAATTACTTCAAGCTACAACTTTGAGACAAACACGACCTTCTACGGGGCTACCCTGTCTATTCCCTTTGGGTTCTTTGCTGACAGGAGGAAATATTTGGCATATAAAAAAACTGGCCTGGAGGAAGCCAGGAGAGACATTCTCACTCAGGTTGAAGAGGTATATTCTGATTACGAAGTTTTGCGCAGGCAGACAGAGATATACGAAGTAGAGCTGAAGGAGGCTGAGCTTGAATTTATGCTGGCGAAGGAAGGGTTTGCACATGATCGCATAGAGAAGGCTGAGCTTATAAGGGCAGAGAAGGTTTTTAAGGAGACCCTGTTTGAACTTTTTAAAATTAATCAGGATACCGAACTTTTAAAGCGCAAACTTTATAGATTAAGTGGGGTGAATGATGGCAAAACCAATTGACTTGATTACAGACTATAGAAACTACATCTATGTCGAGAAAGGCCTGTCAAAAGACACGATAAAACAATACACCTTAGACCTTAGGCTGTTTGAGAAATGGGTCAGGAAGCAACTCCAATATGCAGCCAAGCAGGACGTAAGGGAGTTTTTATATCATCTTAAGGACGAGAGAAATTACAGACACACCTCTTTAGCCAGAAAGATATCTAGCCTGCGGGGCTTCTACAAATATTTATGCAGGCAGAGGGTTACAAGCTTTAATCCTACCGAGGAGATAGACAACCCCAAGCTTCCCAAGAGGGTGCCTGTGTATGTTACAAAAGAAGAGGCGGCCAGGCTGTTTGAGGCGTCTCAGGCCAAAATAGACACTGACTTTGGCAAGAGGGATGATGCCGTAGTTAAGCTTTTATATTATACGGGAGCGAGGGTTTCAGAAGCGGTGAATTTGAGCCTGAGGGATGTACAAGAAGATGCAGGCAGATTTTCAATAAGGATTATAGGCAAGGGTGATAAAGAAAGGATAGTACCTCTCAACAGGCCGGCAAGGAAGGCGCTGGGTATATGGATAAAGACGCGGCCTGCTACCTCAGGCCATGAAAAGGTGTTTATTAACTTAAAGACCAAAAGAAGACTTAGTACGCGCTGTGTTGAGAAAAAACTTAAAAGCCTGTGCAAGAGGGCAAAAATAGAAAAACCCATTACCCCCCATAAGCTAAGGCACAGCTTTGCAACAGAGCTGTTAAACAGAGGAGCCAACCTCATTGATATACAAGCGCTTTTAGGACATAGCAGTTTAGCTACCACACAGGTCTATACGCATACAGACGTTACCAGATTGAATAAAGCAGTAGAATTGTTGGAGGATGTATGATGAAGAAACTTTTCGGCAGGGGCAAGCATGATAACCATAGGAAAGAAGAAGACTGGAGAAGAAATTGGCTTCAGCGCGTCGCGAGCCAGGGCTATCTTGGTATGCGGGAAGAGGGGTTCCGGGAAAAGCTACACCTTAGGCGTTCTCGCTGAAGAGGTATTTGCTCAGGGCAATTCCGTAGTTATTTTAGTAGACCCAATGGGTATCTACTGGACTATGGCTGTCTCAGGTGAGATAAAGGCCGCTGAAGCCAAGCTCTGGTCTGTTAAAGCCGGAAAGCTGCCTGTCAAGATATTGATGCCAGGCGAGCCGGTCTCCCATTTTGGTGGTAGGGTTGTGGAGAAAATGCGCTCGCTTGGCATCGCCTTCCAAAGGTTTTCTTTAAACGCCTCTGAGATATCCCCGGACGGATGGTGCGCCTTCTATGAATACAGTGTCAATGAACCCTCTGGTATCGTTTTATATAGAGCCGTTGGGGAACTTGCTAAAGGTGGGGATTTTTTTACAATTGAGCAAATTGCAGAGAGGATAAAAGAGGACGCAAAGGCCCAGGATAAAACCAAAGAGGCCTTGTTGAATAGGCTGGCAATGACTAAGGATTTGGGGTTGTTTAGCGATAAATATCAAAACACCAGTTCTTTTTTCGATTCAAAATACATAAACATTATAGACATCTCCATGCTGTATCTTTCTGCCTATGGGTTACGGAACCTCATAGTGGGCAGTATCCTAAGATCTTTGTTTCGAAGGGCGGCTTTGGACAGAAGATTTGAGGACTTGGGACTTCAGTCTTCTGAAGAGAGGATATGGCTTTTTATGGATGAGGCTCATCAGTTTATCCCCTCAGGCAAGAGGACTCTCTCTAAGGATATTATTACGAGCTGGGTAAAAGAAGGCAGGCAGCCAGGCCTATCAAGTGTTTTTACCTCACAGCAGCCGTCAGCATTAGATAATGATATCCTGTCTCAATGTGATTTAATGATTATCCACAGGGTAACAAACATGGAGGATGTTCAGGCCCTAAATAAACTGAGGCAGGAATATATGGTAGCAGACTTAAAGGATTTTTTAATGGCGGTTAAAGGGCCCGGCGATGCGCTGCTTTTGGATGATGAGTCAGAGAGAATAGCTGTTATGAAGGTGCGGCCGCGCATGACTAAGCATGGCGGGACAGAGAGAAGGGTCTTCAATAAATGATCATCGCAAGACAGTTTGAAATAGAAAAACTTACAGACTGCATTAAAAAGGGAAGGCACGCGCTTTTAACAGGGAAAATGGGGGTGGGAAAATCTGCCATCCTGAGGGAGGTCTGTCGCTCCTTCGAGAAAGAGGGCAAGGTAAAAATTATCTATAGCCCGGTTTCCACCCCCTTAAAAGGATTGCTTATGACCTTGGCAAAGGAGCTGCATGAAAGACATCACCGCCTTCGGCTGACAGGTTTAGATGAAGGCATTGTTGAAAATTTAGAATGGAGACAAATCCAGACACGTTTTGCCAGGATGAATATCAAAGACCAGAGCGCGTCTATTCTGACCTCCTTAACCGCAGGGGGGTTCTGTATTGCGATGGACCAGCTTGAAAGGGTAACACCCACAGGACAGGCGTTTGTGGAGGCGCTTATTGACAGGTGTTGTGTAGTAGGGGCCACCTGTGATGAAAAATCCTCCGGCCAGCTTTCAAGGATGTGGTGGAGGTTTAAGAAAATTGAGGTGTTGAACTTGGGTAAGAAGGATGCCTTAAAGTTAATTGAACACCTCATTGAAGAGGAAAAAGTTCTATGCAGCGATACAGGCATGCTTAAAAGAGAAGTCTATAAAAAATCCCACGGCAACCCCTTAGCCATTAAAGATATAATTAATGCGGGCTCTTTAGAGAGATATGTTAGCCAGGAGCATATAAGAAAGCTTGAACGTCATGATGCCGGCAATAAGGAAATAGACCTCACTCCCGGTGTTTTAGTATTAGGCGTCTTTGCTGTGGGTGCCAGGTTTGTAGCGCTGGGCATGAACAATATTGACTTATATATCTTAGCCGGCATCACAGGGGCAAGCTTTATGTTTTTGAGGTTCTTCTTATATAGGTCTATGGCCAGGGGAAAAAGAAAGTGACCCTCCCGACTCATGTAGCCTTTGG
>CAYVIU010000128.1:0-3742 GCA_964451625.1 uncultured Planctomycetia bacterium
ACGGTTTGAGAACCGTCCCTAAAAATACTTCTCCTCACGGTTTGAGAACCGTCCCTAAAAATATACATAAAAAAATGGCGGAGAGGGGACTTGCCCTCTCCGCCCTATATTATAATTGCGCCCGAGCTGTACAGCTGGGCTAGGTTTTCTGCTAGACTGCTGTTACGCTCTTAGCTTGTGGACCTTTTGGACCTTGTTCTGTTTCGAATTCAACCTCTTGGCCTTCCTTTAAAGACTTGAAGCCTTCGGCTTGAATTGCACTGTGATGCACGAATACATCCTTACTTCCGTCATCAGGTGTAATGAATCCGTAACCCTTTTGGTCACTGAACCACTTAACTTTACCTTTTGCCATTACTTACTTTCACCTCCTCTTACATAAAAAAAACCACAAGGCGAATGTCTTTTACCTTGCGGTTCGAAGATCTGTTCTCCTATACTACACATGGAGTATACACTATGTTTTACCATTTGTCAACTAATTAATATAAATAGTTTATGCCTGCGGTTTGGAGCATTTTGGCCAGTTTTCCAAGGGGTAGGCCCACTACATTGGAGTAAGAACCCTCTATATGCTTCACAAACCCAGCTCCTGCCCCCTGAATGTCGAAGCTTCCGGCCTTATCCAGGGTATGCGCCTTCCTTATATAGCCCTTTATGTCCTTATCGGTCATGGGATAGAGGTAAACCTTTGTCTTCTCGTATGCCTTAAATATGGTATTATTCTCAATATCTATCACCACAACTCCTGTGTAGACCCATTGGGGTTTCCTGGAGAGGAGTTTGAGTGTTTTGATGGCGTCTTTGGTGTCTTTTGGCTTGCCGATGATCCTTTTCCCAACCAGGACCACTGTATCTGCGCCTATGACCACTCCTTTGGGGAATTTCCTGGCAATTGCCTGCGCTTTTCTCATGGCATTGTCAATAACAAGGTGCGCACACCCGTTTTTGAGGGTTCTTCTCTCCTTTACGCCTGAGCCGGCCACTATTGGCTTGATGCCGATCTGTGTCAGGAGGGCCTTTCTTGCCTTTGATCTTGATGCCAGTATCACTTTACGCATCTGTCGCGCTCTCCCCCGCAAGAAAACCTGTTGAGAAGGCCTGCTGGAGGTTGTACCCGCCGCTCGGGGCGCATCCATCGATGATCTCCCCTGCAAAGTACAGGCCCGGCACAATCCTGGACTCCATGGTCCTCGGGTCAATCTGTTTTACTGATACCCCGCCGCCTGTGACCATGGCACTTGCTATGCCAAGGGTGCCTGTAATGGTAAGCGGCATGGCCTTGAGATGCGTGATGATTGTGTTTCGTTCAGGTTTTGTGATATCGCTTGTTGGTTTTTCAGGTGTTATCCCGGATAATTCCATGAATATGGGCACGAGCCTCTGCGGCAGGAGGTCTTTCATGAAGTTTTTAAACTGCACCCTGCCCTTTGAGTCAAACTCCCTCATGAGTTTTTTTCTGAGTTTATCCTGATCAAGGCCGGGTTTGAGGTCTATAAGGCATTTTATTGTATCATGCTCCCTGAGGAGTGCTGCTATGCGGCCGCTCAGGTCCAGGACAAGCGGCCCGGAGATCCCGAAATGCGTGAAGAGCATCTCGCCTATCTCAGAGGCTATCTTCTTTTTGGCGTACACAAAGGTAATGCGCACATTCTTCAGGGAAAGCCCCGGTATTTCCTTTACCCATTGCTCTTTTGTCTTTAAGGGGACGAGCGCGGGGACAAGTGGGGCAACCTTGTGGCCCAGCTTATGCGCTATCTGAAAACCATCGCCCCTGGAACCTGTGGCCTTGTATGAAGCGCCGCCGGTTGCGAGTATTACCTTTTTTGCATGGAGGATGTTTTCGCCGGAGGTTTCCAGCCGGAAGGAATCGTCTTCTTTCCTTAAGCCAGTAAGGCGGACATTATAAAAGACCTTTATGTTTTTCTCTTTGAGGGCCTTGTTTAAGACATCCACTACGGAGCTTGCCTTGTCTGTTACGGGGAAAACCCTGCCCTGCCTCTCTTTTTTTAACGGCAGGCCCCTTGATTCAAAAAAATCAATCAGGTCTTCATTAAAAAACTCTGAAAAGGCAGACCTGAGGTACCGGCCGGACTTGCCGAACTTCTCCAGGAAAAGGTCAAGGGAAGATGCGTTTGTGACATTGCACCTTCCCTTGCCTGTAATCAGTATCTTTTTGCCTATTGCCTCATTGGCTTCAATGACGGCTATATTTTTTTTAATATTGGCTGCGCGGAGGGCTGCCATGATGCCTGCAGGCCCTGCGCCTACAATTACTATGTTGTAAATGTTTTTATGCCGCGCTGCTGATGGCATGTTTTTTTAATGCTGCGTGATAATCCTGGAGCGACTTTGGCGGGGCCGGGCCTTTCTTGATGGCCTTTATGCCTTCTATGGTCGCCTCTGCAGCCGGCATGGTGGTAACGTAAGGGATCTTTTTCTGTATTGCCATCATGCGTATGTAGCTGTCATCATGCTTGCTGAATTTTCCGACGGGGGTGTTTATGATGAGCTGGATCTCGTTGTTTTTAATGGCGTCCAGTATGTTGGGCCGGCCCTCATGGAGCTTCTTTATCTTTGTTGCGGATACGCCGTGCTTTGTCAGGAAGTTGGCTGTGTTCTCTGTGGCGTAGATGGAGAATCCCATCTCATGGAGATCTTTTGCCACAGGCAGGAGGTCTTTTTTGCTCTTGTCTGAGACGGTAATGAGGGCGTTCCCTTCTTTTGGAAGGGTTGTGCCTGCGGCCTCTTCGGCCTTGTAGAATGCAAGGCCGTAGCTGTCTGCAATACCCATGACCTCTCCTGTGGCCCTCATCTCGGGCCCGAGGAGCGGATCCACTTCGGGGAACATATTGAAAGGAAACACTGCCTCCTTTACCCCCACGTAAGGCACCTTGATGTCTCTCAGTTCAGGGAAGTCCTTCAGTTTTTTACCGAGCATGAGGAGTGTTGCGATGCGGGCTATCGGGAAGCCTTTTATTTTTGATACTATTGGGACAGTCCTGGATGCCCTTGGGTTTGCTTCAAGGATGTAGACCTTGTCATCGCTTATCGCATACTGTATATTGATAAGCCCTACTGTCTTGAGCTCCTTTGCAATCTTTGCTGTGTATTCGTCTATTTTCTTGAGGTGCTTGGGGGCAATAGTTCTCGACGGGATAACACATGCGGAGTCTCCGGAGTGAATGCCGGCATGCTCGATGTGCTCCATCACTGCCGCGACAAAGGTGTTTTCTCCGTCAGAGAGGGCATCGACTTCCATCTCAAGGGCCCTTTCGAGGAACCTGTCTATAAGCATCGGGTACTCGGGGCTTACCTGGATAGCCTCGATCGCGTATTTTCGGAGCGCGGCTTCGTCATATATTACTTCCATGCCCCTGCCGCCCAATACAAAGGAAGGCCTTACCATCAGCGGGTAGCCTATCTTGTTTGCAATCTTCACTGCCTCTTCCACGGAACGGGCTGTGCCGCTTTCAGGCTGGGGTATGCCGAGCTCTATCATCTTCTCCCTAAATCTCTCCCTGTCCTCCGCAAAGTGTATGCTCTCGGGCGTGGTGCCGAGGATGTTGACGCCGCAGGCTTTGAGTTCCTGTGCTATGTTAAGCGGCGTCTGTCCGCCAAACTGCACTATAGCGCCTTCGGGTTTTTCTTTTTCGTAGATGGCGAGGACGTTTTCCACTGTGAGCGGTTCAAAATAGAGTTTGTTTGATGTGTCATAGTCAGTGGATACGGTCTCGGGGTT
>CAYVIU010000129.1:0-3661 GCA_964451625.1 uncultured Planctomycetia bacterium
CGTATCGTTTGGTAAGGGCTTGCAGTTCTTCGAGCGTAATACTTTCATAGCCGGTTAACTCCACCTTTTTTATGAAGAACTCAGGCCCCTTTGCAGGCGCCTCTTCTCTTTCTTCTTTTTTGATTTCGGGTTTTTCCCTGACAGGAGGCCTTAGTTTTTCTTCCACCTCTTCGCGGATAGGCCGGTCCGTCTCCCTTATGGCCTTTTCAACGTTGGGTTGGGCAAAGGCATAGGAAGAAAAAACCAAAATAAGCCCCAAGGCCGTAATGTAATATTTAATTTTCATCTTCTGATCCCTGTTATTATATAAATATTACCCTATAATAACACTTTTGTCAAATAAAGACGTGGTTGACACCGCATATGGGGCGTGTTAAAATACTAAAAAAGCCATGGCATCCAATATTTTAAGAAACATAAGCGAATTTATTTATACAAAAGCGCCCAGGCATAAGGCTGTCATAAGATGGTGCTTTGCCTTCTTGGTTGCCGCAGCAATCCTCAATCTCTATCAATCTAATTCACTGGAACGCTTTGAACTCCTGAGCGTAGACTACCGCTTTCTTCTCAAGCCACACGAGCAAGGCCCCTCCGACATAGTTTTTATAGACATGGAAGAGGAGAGCATACGCGCCATAGGCAGGTGGCCGTGGTCCAGAAAGTGGCATGCCACCCTTATACAAATACTATCCGAATACAATCCAAAGGCAATAGGGTTTGATGTTATATTTTCCGAACCCCAGAATGAAACCGAAGACCTTGTCTTTGAAGAAGCCCTTAAAGAGTCCGGAGTAGTCTACCTTCCTCTATTATATAATCTAAAAACCCAGGAATCCAGCAATCTGGCCGGAGGCATAGGGATTGTCTCAGTGCTGGAGCCCATTGCCAGGCTTAAGAAATGGTCAAAGGGCACAGGCCACCTTAATGCAATACCTGATTCCGACGGCATATTAAGAAGGGCCATGCCCATTATAGATTATGAAGGTAAAAAGAGCTATAAGTTTGGTTTTAAAATAGGCTGTGATATCCTGGGCCTTCGCGATAAGGACATCATTTTCTATCCCGATGAACATAAAATAGATTTAAAAAAACCGGATGGCGGGATTATAAATGTACCGCTTGATGAATCCGATCAGATTATCATAAACTGGAAAGGAAAATGGGGCAAGGCGTTCAGGCATTATTCTTTTATAGATATAATCAGCTCCTACGCGTTAATGAAAGACGGCGAGCCTTCCCCGATCGACTTTAACGATTTTAAAAATAAGGTCTGCATAGTCGGCCTCACTGCCTCCGCACTTATAGATATTAAACCCATACCGATACAAAAGGCATATCCGGCAGTCGGTGTGGCGGCAATGATGATAAACAGTGTATTAAATAACGATTTTATATATAAGACACCAAAAAAGATAGATACCTTTATAATCATCCTCGTTTCATTTGTTATAACGCTGGCCTTGTTCGGTTTGAGGCCGCTCAATGGATTACTGCTTGCAATCCTGGCCGCCATAATAATTGCCGGGATATCCTTGGCTTGCTTTATTTTCTTTAATGTATTGAGTGTGGCATTTTATCCTATCCTGGCCGTTTTTATTTCTTACGGCCTCACAGTTGGCTATACACAAATGCTCCAGACCGTCGAGAGAATGCACCTTTTTGGCCAGGCTACAAGAGACGGCCTTACAAATCTCTACAATGTAAGGCATTTTAAACTGCTCCTGGAAGCGGAATTCAAGAATGTCTCTATATATAAGTCCAGGCCGCTTTCGGTTGTGATGACCGATATCGATAACTTTAAACCCATAAATGACACATACGGCCACCCGGCAGGGGACCTGGTTTTAAAAGAGTTTGCGAAAATAATAGAATCTTTATGCAGGCAGATAGATGTAGTTGCCCGGTATGGAGGCGAAGAATTCATTATTATGTTGGTAGGGGCCGACAAAAAGGCCGCGATAGATGTATCTGAAAAAATCAGGCGGGCAATAGAGAATAAAAAATTCAATATCAAGGACAAGGTTATTTCAACGACTGTAAGCATAGGCGTGGCGGAATATACCAATGAAAAAACCAAGGAAGAGCTGATTGAAAACGCTGACCAGGTGCTTTACAAGGCCAAACAGGGCGGAAAGAACAGAGTGGAGGTCCATTCATGAGTATTAATGAGCAATTAAAACTTATAAAACGCGGTATGGTTGAGGTAATACAGGAAGAAGAGCTGGTAAAGAAGCTTGAGAAGTCGCAAAAAACAAGAAGGCCTTTAATAATCAAGGCAGGCTTTGACCCGTCAGCCCCTGATATACACCTCGGCCACACAGTGCTTTTGAGAAAATTAAGGCATTTTCAGGAACTGGGACACAAGGTGGTGTTCCTGATAGGGGACTTCACCGGTATGATAGGCGACCCCAGCGGCCAGTCAGAGCTCAGGAAGCAGCTTACCAAAAGAGAAGTCCAGGCAAATGCCGCTACATACAAAAAACAGGTCTTTAAGATCCTGGATAAAAGCCCTAAGAAGCTTGAGGTTGTATTTAACAGCCAATGGATGGGCAAAATGAAAATAGAGGCAATGCTTGACCTTGCCTCCAAATACACTGTGGCAAGGATGCTTGAAAGGGACGACTTCTTTAAGAGGTATAAAGCAGATAAACCTATAAGTATACTGGAGTTCCTATATCCTCTTATACAGGGCTATGATTCGGTTGTGCTTAAGGCAGACATAGAATTGGGCGGCACAGACCAGAAATTCAATCTCCTTGTAGGCCGCCAGCTCCAGCGTGACTTTGGCCAGGACCCGCAGGTTGTAATCACAATGCCTCTCCTTGTGGGAACCGATGGAGTGCAGAAGATGAGTAAGTCATACAATAATTATATCGGTATTAATGAGCCTGCAAAAGAAATATTCGGCAAGGTGATGAGTATTTCAGATATGATGATGGGCGTATATTATGAATTATTGACTGACAAAAACCTTGACCGGGATATGCACCCCAAAGAGGCAAAGAAACTCCTTGCCCGCGAGATTGTAAAATATTATTATAATGAGAAAGAGGCGGAGAGGGCCGATCAGGAATTTGAAAAGGTTTTCAAAAACAGGGATTTGCCGTCGGATATCCCGGAGCTTAAGCTAAGTGTGGATGAAATAAATGTTGTTGAGCTTTTAGTCAAGTCAGGCGCATGCTCTTCCAAGGGTGAAGCGCGTAGATTGGTTGTGCAGGGTGCGGTGTCTGTTAATAAAGAGAAAATCAAAGATCCAAATCAGAGTTTAAAAGTAACAAGTACTAAAAATATCCTGAAAGCAGGGAAAAGGTTCTTTATAGCGTATTATAAAGGCTGAAAACCCTTAAAATAGCATTAATAACTAAAAAGTCAGCTATTTCCTCTAAATTAAAATTTCCCCTTGACAAAGCTGGAATCATAATATATACTTTATATCACCTTGATTATTATGAAAAGGGAACTTGACAATTTTGGTTAGTTAATTTTAACAAAGAAGAATGAGTTTTAGGCAGCGCACCGTTCTTCGGTGCATTTTTTTTGCCTACTTTTTTAATACGGTTCTTTGAAAATTTGGATAGCTAAATTCAAGTCAATATCAACTCAATTTCTTTTTTTAAATTGGAGAGTTTGATCCTGGCTCAGAACGAACGCTGGCGGCGTG
>CAYVIU010000130.1:0-3592 GCA_964451625.1 uncultured Planctomycetia bacterium
AGCGGGAATCCATGCATGTACTAATACCATCGTCATTGCGAGGAGTGCTGCCAAAGACAGCGCGACGAAGCAATCTCAAGCCCATTATTAATCCTAATCTGCTTAGATTCATCTAAGCCGCTCCTTCTAACTGCTCATCCTGCCTTTCTGGTTCTTGTTCCCCGGCAGGTTCTTGCTGAAACCCCTTTCTTAAAACAATTGCAACAGCGTCTTCAAGGGTATTTCCTATTATATGAACTTCTGATATGTTAAAACCTAACCCAAGAGCTTCTTCGTAGATAGCGCCGGGCAGATCTTCAGGATAATCCTCTTCCTCTCCTTCTTCTGAAAATATCCTTCCTGCTATTACAAAATATCCTCCGCCTTCTGTTATATTCCATGTATGCTTTAGGCATTCCTTAAAAGCTCTTTCACATTCTTCTTCATATTGCGTATCTGATATTTGTTCTGTACCGTCATAACGCCAAATTTTCATTAGGTCTGCATATTTTCTAATAAAGTACGATAAATCATACCAGATAGCTACAGAACATGTTCTTTGTATCTCCGTAATTTCTAAGTTTTCGAACTTGGCTCCTGTCTCAGTCGCATAACTTGCGGATAAAAACTCGGGTGAATCGTCAGGCGCAGCTGGAAATTCTGCATCAAAGTTTACTACATCATAGCCGCCAAACGGACTCAATGGGTTTGTGCCGCTGCCAAGATTAAATACGGCGGCACCTTCTCTGATATTGCTTCCAATATTAATTATACGAAAAAGATACTTTATATTGGCTTCCTGTCGTTCTCTGTACACATCTCCGGGTAAATTTTCATCGAGATCGTTGAAATCTGCAGGGTCGTGAAATATTACCTTTGCGGATCGGGGGCCGGGAAAAACCTCTGCAGTCCTCACAGTCCTCAAATTATCAGCCAATGAATAAGAAGTATTCAGAGAAAGGGACAGCAATACTGCCAGGGATAGTATTCTTACTGGCAAGCTATATTGTGGGGTATATTTTGCCTTCATTTTTGCCTTTGTCGTAGTCTTTATGTAAAAATATGGTCTATATAAGTATATCATATGCTTAATAGGATTTCAAGGAAAATCATCTACCTTTCGGTTTTTCTTACAACGCCGTTATCCCTAATACCTTCGCCTGTCCTTCGTCTGTGCTGTGGCTGTAGTGCTTGACTATGACGTTAATGTCCTTAATCCCGGATATGGCCATTACATCTACAATAGGCACATTGGCTTTGCCGCATTCGGTTAAGAACCTGTGTCTGAAATAGTGCGGGCTGATCTCAGTACCTATGACCTGGCTGCTGACTCTCTTAAGATATGCCCGCACCTTGCTTGGTGTGCATCTTCTGGCATACATATTGAGGAATAAAAAGGGTGCCTTGCGTTTTATGCTTACCCCGTATGCCTCGCGTATAGCCCTTTCCAAATCCTGATCTAACTTGTAAAGTGGGGCATTCTGTTTTGTTTTCGTCGTCTCAGCCCTTATATTGAGCCTTACAGGTCTCAACCCCTGCCATTCTACATCTTTTTTCTCAATAAGTGTCGTCTCATTGATCCTTCGTCCTGTCCTGCTGATGAAATATAAAGGATAGTAGTAGTCCGGCCTGTCCTTTTTGATAATCTGAAACAATTTCCTGATCTTGTCATTCGGTATATTAGAATACTCCTTTTTAACGGCCTTCGGTTTCTTCATCTCTCTTAGGGCTTCCAATAGGTCCTTGCTGCAATAGCCGAGGCCGTAGAGGCGTTTTATTATGGCCTTGACGAATATAAGCTCTGCGCGCCATCCCTTGGGCCTCTCAAGGTCACTCACGTAGTAGTTCTTGTATTCTCTAAAGAAAGGCATGCTTAACTGGCTGAAATTCTGCAAGTCGGGGAATTTTAGTCCTACAAACTCGCTGAATAGCCTATTATAGGTCTTGGCATAGTGTTGTATGGTCTTTCTTGGCAGGCTATCTGAAACCAAATCGGCATGCAGCCTCTCCCAAGCGTCAGAGAAACCGGCAGTAAGACGTTGGCCGTTATCCATCAGTGCGGATATGCCCTTTTGCCTCTCGGCTATGTCTGCCAGCTTCTTATTGTAGGCCTCAGTAATAGATGCGGCGTCAATGCGATACTGGTACCTCTTGCCGGCCAATACATAATTGACCTCGTATCTTTCGCCTTTGATTATTTCTCTGACGCCTGGGAGCTTCCTTCTCATTTAGACTTTGCCCACCTTTCAACTTCCTGCTTGAACCCGCAGAGCTTCTTTCCTATCTTATGTAAAGGTATGCCTGTTTCTTCGCGCCATTTCTTGCGGTGAATGGTATTAGCCGATACACCGAAGAGCTGCGCGATATCCTCTACGAATAAAACATCTTCTCTTGTCATCTTCTACCTCCTTCCCCACCAAACAATTGTCCAGCCAATTGTCAAGATTTTGCTTAAAAAAATTCTATATAAAAAATTCTCTATTAAAATTCGTCAGGTACGCGCGTGAAATATTTGATCTTCCTCTAAGCCATCTGTTCAGCGTACCATCGGGAACCCCTATTTTCTTTGCGAATTCCCATTGACGGAGGTTATGTTTTCTCATGTAATCTTCAATCTTTGCGAGTATCTGCTTTTCCGTCATATGTAATAATTGTACCAATTGTCCAGCCAATTGTCAAGTCTTTTTTTAAAAAATTTTCTGTCCGTTTTCTGCAATAGCTATGTACTGTGCTCCAATTCCCGCTGTGCGTTCTGTGGATGCTCAACCCGTCCAGCCCGTCGCTCTGCAATAAACTCTAAATCATACTCTGGCAATAAAGCTAAAGGCTCTGCGCCAATCTCCGCTCGGCCTTCCATCATAACATTTATTAGCCTTGGATCCTGCTCATCTATTATAAGCCTCTCCACTAAAGCATGAAGCCTTTCATCGATTAATCCGTCTGTTACAAGACCGTCTACATATTTAAACATTGTGACAAAATCTTCACGCTCTCTGCCGTAAAACGTCTTTGCGCAAATTGTATTATTGCCCTTTTCAATGGTATCGGATACGCGAAGTATTTCGGCGTATGTTCTGGCCATAGTCCCCTCAGGAAGATTGGCCGGGTCGTGGTGATTTTCTATAGCCCTTATCATATCCTCGCTAATCCTAATGCCCAATTGCTCTAATGTCTCTTTTTTTTCTTCCTGTACTTTTCTTGCAGAAAGCAAACCATGGTCTAATTCTACTGACATACTCCTTCTGTAAATCTTTTCTGCCTCAGTTTCTGTATCTGCCAATCCTCTTTCGACAAGTTCTTCAAAGAAACCATCCGGCAATTCTATATCATCAACAGTCTGTCCGCTATCTGGCGCATAAGGCCTTGGCCCACCATATGGAAAATGATCATTAAACAACCCATCAATTATGCGCTGTTCGGCTATTCTTTGGTCATCGCGGCTAAAATCATGCAAAAGCCCTGCCACAAAGACCTCTTCTCTTTGAGCAGCTGACAATCCTAATTCTTCAGCCAAAACTACGGCGTACCTTGCCGTTCTATCAACATGGCTTCTAATAAACGGCGCATCTTCATCCGAGTACCAACTTAGTAATTTTTCTCTTATTATGTCTTC
>CAYVIU010000131.1:0-3554 GCA_964451625.1 uncultured Planctomycetia bacterium
GTGTTTGTGTTTGAAAACTCACAGAGCAGTACTAATGGAAGCTCGACTCAGGGAGTTGTATATATAGATAATGTTGAATTTAGCAACGGCTCAAGCCCCAGCATTGTAAGAATAGATCACTATGGAGATAAGCTGGGTACTTGCGCTCTCGGCGGAAACATGGGCAGCATGGGCGGTTATGGCGGTTCATGTTCATATTCTCTGATAGATTCAGATTACAAAGATTATGCCAATGCCATGTATGTGCCGTATAATGTTAACCCGGGATGGGCAGGCATATATATTATATTCGGCGGAGGAAACGACATGAACGATACTATGGAAATACCGAGTAAAGCCGGATGGATCTCTGTAACCCATGATTTTAGTGAATATAATTATATATCCTTTTACATAAAGGCCCAGGGCATTACCTACAATCCCAAGGCCATAAAATTAGAATTAGTTGACAGCGTCGCGACAAGAGTTGGCCTCGCGGCCAATATTACAACTTCCTGGACCTATAAAAAGATTTCTCTGAATGTTTTTATCGGCTTAAATAAGGCTGCGATAAAACAGCTTAATTTCATTTTTTCTGATACTTTAATAGCCCAATACAATGGAAGCAAAACCGGGGCTATTTATATAGATAAAGTACAATTCGAAAAGTAATTTTTAGGAGTCTCCTAATCCTGTGAAGGAAGTCACAATTCACGCGCCCGTGACTTTGGAGACTCCAGGGCGTAGGGCATATTTCAATGATATGTCCTGCGCCCGTATACTATACAGGTAAATTTAAAGATTTAAAAAGTACTATAACTGGGAGGTTTACTATGAAAAGTATAAGATCAAAAACCAATTTTCTGAAATGCATCACACTTTTTGCACTTGTCTCTGTGTTTTTCTTCACTGGTTTTGCATATGCAGACTCTGCCCCCCAAGCCATAAGCCTTACACCTAACCAGGGCACATCCACCCCGGGAGATGCAGTAGACTTCACAGCTGTATACCAGGATGCCGACGGCCATACCAACATAAGATACTCATACCTTGCGATAAATACCTATATCACCTCTGCGCACGGCTTCTATGCATACTACAACACATCCCAGAATAAACTCTACCTCCGTAACGATGAAGGCACAGCATGGACGGGAGGCTTTACACCGGGATCAGACAACACAATTGAGAACTCCTACGCAATACTAGACTGTTACGAGACTACAGTCGAAGGATCAGGCAATAATCTCACAATCACCTGGAACGTAGCCTTCAAAGACACCTTCTTAGGCACGAAGAACTCTTACCTCTTTGTAAGAGACTACCAGAACAATATGAGCGGCTGGAAAAAGATGGGTACGTGGAAGATAGAGCTTGCTGACAAAGATCAGTTTGTAATATCCTCCGGAAACCGCTTGATCCTCGAAGACAGCGGAAAGAATTATTATTTTAGTATCGCAAATCAATATCGTCTTTTTTATAAACCGCTTGATACTGTCGATGAGGTTTTTGATGATGCCGCTGAAATGGGCATCAATGTAATCAGGACATGGGGATTCTGCGACGGCATGTATAAAGACGATGTATCATTCCAGCCAGAAGCAGGCGTTTATCATGATAGTGGTTTTGAGCGTATGGATTACCTCATACAGAAAGCGAAAGAAAAAGGTATTCGCCTTATTATTCCGTTTGTCAACAACTGGAGCGGAAACACCAATTTTGGAGGCATGGGAAGGTATGTATATTGGGCGCAGGGCAACTGGAACCACGACGATTTCTATACCAATCCGACCTGTAAAGATCTGTACAAAGATTATGTAGAACATTTCATGAACAGGGTGAATACCCTTACTGATATTGCCTACAAAGACGACCCCACCATACTTATGTGGGAGCTTGCCAATGAACCACGCTGTACAAGTGATATTACAGGCGATACGCTCCAGGCATGGATTGAGGAGATGTCAGAGTTTATTAAAAATATCGACGGAAAACACCTTCTCTCTACAGGGTCAGAGGGCTGGTATGACGGCACCTACGGAGTTGATTACATACGCAACAACCAGTCAGAGTTTATTGATGTATGTTCATTTCACCTTTTGCAGAATGACGTGGGCTTTTCCGATTCACAGTCATTAGAGTGGTTTACTGACCATATAGATGACGCGCATTTTGTTGTTGGAAAACCGGCTTATTGCGGAGAGTTCGGAAAAGAGGCTCGCAGGAGCGCAGCCAATTTCCAGGAGCTGATGGATGCACGTAACCAGAATTATTCTGACTGGTATGCAGAGAACCTGAACAGGGTCGCAGACGGCGCAGGCTTCTGGCTTTTGAGCGCGGATAGTTATCCAGACGGAGATCATTATACTGTTTACTATCCCGGAGATGATCAAACCTGTATTATTATCAGAGATTTTTCTAGCGATATGGCACAACTCCGCAGCCTGGCATACAAACCGCCTATACTGCAAAGTTTAGAAGACAAAAATGTAAACGAAGAAGAGCTTTTAGAGTTTTCATTGGGTGTATCAAATCCGGACAATCTTGACCTTTCTTTCCAGGCACAGAATATGCCTGACGGGGCATTGCTTGATGGTAATGGAGACTTTAGCTGGCCTTTGCCGGAGGCAGGTACCTACAATGATATAGAGGTCAGCATCGCGTATAATGGTTTTGTGCGTTCCACTGAAATGAACATCAGTGTAATCGATGTAGACGGGGACAACACGCCCAATATACCTGTAATTGACACAATAATCATGGATAAAAATACAACACTGGATAATGCTATTGACTTATGGTCCATTACTACAGACGACGAGACACCTGTTGACCAACTTATTTTTACGGCAAACCCCCAATATACCGATTTCGGTGTGAGCCTAGATAACAATCGTTACATAGACATAAACCCTACCCATGATTATTCTGGGAACGGGTATGTTACTATAACAGCAACTGACCAGAGGGGTCTAAAAGGACAGAGAAGTTTTACTCTATATATCAAGAAAAACGCTGTCATAAGGGTGCCGGTTGATTATCTCACAATTACAGAGGCTGTACCCAATGCCACTTTTGGCGATACCATCCTTGTAGGTTCAGGTACATATTATGAAAAGGTGTCACTTAATCAAAATCAGGATATAAGCCTGATTAGTGAAAGTGGGCCGTATGAAACTATAATCGATGCCACAGGAGAGTTTCACGGCGTGTCCGGTGCCGGTACTGTGCAGGGATTTACGATAAGAAATGCCAATGGTCCCGGCGTTAAAAAGACACAGAAGGTTATAAACAATATAATAGAGAACAACAATGAACAGGGCGTACTAATGATGGGAGGGAATAACAAAATTGTTGCAAACAATATTATAAGAAATAATCCCTCATCAACTTACGGCGGCGGTATCAGGTGCACCGGAGGCAATGATGATTCAAAGGTGGTTAATAATGTAATCATAGGGAATATGGCCCAAGACGGCGGCGGGATCTATATATCAGACGGGGCTGATTTACTTGTTGCCAATAATATAATCACCAATAATACAGTCCCTTCTTATGGCGGCGGCATCAGGGTA
>CAYVIU010000132.1:0-3335 GCA_964451625.1 uncultured Planctomycetia bacterium
GAAGTACCTGTTTGGCAGGTCGTTTCTCTGTGATGGATTTGTTGTAGGTATCTTGACAAGGTTAAAGTTATATGTCTGTGTCTGGAGGGCAAGTTCTTTTGGACGCCTTCCAAGGGTACCTGTCATGCCGCTTACATCCTTTATCCAGTCAACGAAGAGCGTCTTTGCGGTAATCTGTGAGAATGTCCTGCCGTCGCCCCTTATGATAAAGCCTTCTCTGGCCTCCAGGAGCTGGTGCATGCTGTCCTGAAGCCTTTGTCCGCCCTGGGTTACTCCGGTGTAGCCGCTTACGAGTATTACCTGGCCATTTCTTACGGTGTAATGCACATTATCTTCATAGGCGTAGTGGGCCTGTATTGCACCCAGCATAAGCCTGAGTTCTTTGTTGTCCCTGATCATCTCTGAGATCTTCTCGTGGTCTTTTTCATTCTTCAGCGTATTCATGGTGCGCTCTATTGTATCTATTTCATTTTGTATTATTTCTATTAATTCCGCTTCTGTTATCACTATGCCGTTTCTTATAATGCGGGCCATCATATCCTGGCCGGTCCCTGTCAGCCTGATAACACCGTTTTCTCCGGGTTCTTTTCTGATTGTATCTTCCATGGTTGCCTTATAAGCGCCCAACACCTTCATTGCGCCGGCATACCCTGCTACATTCGCATGGCAAGAGCCTCTATTCACAATAACATCGCGTAAAAAGCCTGTGTTTTCAGCTGCCTGTGTTTCGAGTCTTTTCCTTTCGGCATCATCAATGACATCTACACCTACTTCGTGTATGTTTATGAAGCCTTCGCCCTGGCCTCTCTTATGTTCAGCGGTAAAGTTGGCGGCTATTCTCTTTACCAGGTCTTCCGGTGAAACCTGGTCGCGCCCGTCGGCCATGATATAGGCGGTCAGGGCCTGGTCTATAAGGATGCTGTCCACTTCATCTATCGTAATACTCAGCCTTGCTGTGTCATCAAGGTTTTCCCGGATGACCCTTGTGGCTCTATCGATTTCTTTTATGTCCCTGTCGCCCATCGCATCAAAGGCAAACTGGTCAATACTTACGTATACAATCGGCTGCTTATATTCTTCCTTTCTTCTGTCTTTCTCTGCATCTGTGAATTCCTTGGAAACAAACCCTACCTCGAGCCCGAGTAAACCAAAGATGCCCTGCGCCTTTCTTGAGTCTCTTGCTGCAAGGTCGTCAGTTGTACAGATACTGACCGCGCCTGTTGCGCTGCCATCCACTGCCTTGACATAGTTTCTTAAGTAACCAACAATGGTTTTTCCTTCACCGGTCATGTGTTCAATAAGGGTCCTTGGCTTCAGCATGGTGCTTGCAGCCAGGATCTGCTCTTTATATGGAATGACATTTCCGCCTGACTGTGCATAATGCGTCATGATTGCAATGGATGCCATGGCAAGGAGTTCTTCAGAGCTTATATTATCCATTCCCCTTGCCGCATTTGCCCTATCAGTCCTAAGCCTGCCTACCCTCTCCTCCAGCCTGCTTCTTCGGTCCTTGCTCTGGGTTTGCCTGATTTCCTCGGTGAGGATGTTTATCTGTCTGTCTATGTCGCCCAATTTTTGATAAGCTTCTGTCGTTCTCGTAAGTACTTTCCGAAGGGCCGTTGCGCCGATTTCTGTCTTGGCAAAGTCAAAGAGTGTAACAACATAGAAGGCGTCATTCTCTATCTGGTCTCTTCTCTCTATTAATTTTCCTCTTCTTACATCGGTGATCTCCCCTCTGAGCTCCTCTTCTATTTTCTCGAGTTCCCGTGATTGCAACTCCTGTCTTGCATCAGTTAATATTCTCCGTCTTTCAGCGGGGGTGGTCTTTGGATCGTTGAGTTTTCTCAGCTTGTTAACATCTGTTAAGAGGACAACCGGAACATCGCCTTTAAGTTCTTGCGAGTCTCTTAGATCTATAGAATCCTGCAATCTGCCGAATTTTTCCTGTAAGAGGGCAGCGAAATCCCTGCAGAGGTCAGTATTGGGTGCATTATGTGTAGCCTCTCTTGCTTCTTGTACTTCTCTGCCAATACCATGGTTTTCCATAAATGATTCAAACTGCTCTTGCGTCATACCCCTTTCTATCATAGCTACAAGCTCGGCTTTAAGCTCTTCTCTTGCTTCCACTATATTAACAATCTCGTTTATCTCGCGCAGCGACACTGAGGCCTGCGGCATTGATCCGGAGATTATGGCTATCTGGATTTTTTGTAATTCACTGAGATCGTTAAAGATATCGTCAAAGTCCTGCCTTCTTTCCTGCACGTTCATTATGATATTTTTGATTCTGTCAATTTCATCCTGGTTAGCGTGTGGGCTTATTATGCGTATTATGGCGTCGAGCTTTCTCTCACTCATCGCGCAGGCCTGGGCAAGTTCGCCCTGGAACTGTTGGTTATCCAGCTCTATCAAAGCTTCTCTAACTTCTGTTGCATGGTCAATCGCCTTTACGAAGCTCTCTGTGTTGGTTATCATTGATTTTGATCTGTAGGTCTTTCTCATGAGAGCTGCTATTCCACCAAAGAACACAGCCCTACGCGTACCGTCTTCTTTTCCTCTTATGCGGCCAATATAGTTGGCCCATTCGCTTGAGCTCGTCCCGCCCTCAAATACATCGGCTAATCCATGCCAGAAGCAAGAAGCGATAAACTTCATCCTTCCTGTGAAACCAACCGGCCTGGACATTATCTTCTGCAGGAAGTTCCTCTCTGCTATGCCAAGCTCATTAAATTGCTCCCCGATATTGAATCCTTCTCCCTGCATGACGGCCCGCAGCTTTTGTGTGTATGCCTGCGGCAGTACATTCATAGAGGCTATGGCTGCCATGTCATGCGACACCAGGTTCCTGGCAGCCTCCAGGTCTTTTTGGTTGAAGTTTCTGGAGATATCCAGCATGTCTACAGAGGCGCTTAAGATTCCTGCCCTGTTGCAGACACCTTCTGCCCATTCTCTTGCCTCCTGCTGCAGGACAGGGTCATTTCTGCTTTCATTTAATATGTCAATGGCAAAACTCATATGTTCCCGCGCTTCTGCAAGTTGCGATCTGATTTGCCTGTGCTGACCCTGGCTTACTGTTAATGCCTCTCTTATGCCAAGGTGTCCGAGGGCCTCAATAGTTCTATCTGCCCTATTGGGAGCAAAAATTGTACCGACATCATTTTGTAATGCGTTTGCGACATACTCACTTACATCGCGTAAGGTCAAGTCACCTGCATAGATATATTCTATATGCTCCTCATTGGCCGCAGCCTCACCGGTATTGAAGCCTACTCTCTCCGGTTGGACTGCTTCCTGAGATTGCTGTGAAGGAGTTGGGGTTTGTATATGAAGTGTCT
>CAYVIU010000133.1:0-3307 GCA_964451625.1 uncultured Planctomycetia bacterium
CATACCGTTGAACTTATGACGGATCAAGGAGCGGTTCTAACTCCTACTTATATAAGAACAACACCATCATGTCCGTTAACAGCCGGCTTGTACACGCATACAAGCGGAGTGGTTAGTTGCGATCAAGCTGCTCATCAATAAGTAAGCAGCGCATATTTTTTTTCAACGAGCTCGAAAAAAAGGCAGTAAGGTTAAATCTTACTGCCTTTTTTATTGCACGTTACTTGACTTAATGCGATTTATATGATATATTTTAATAATATTATGAGAAATAGGGGATTTACCATTGTAGAACTCATGGTTGTAGTTGCAATAATACTTATTTTAGTTGCCATAGCGGTTCCTTCATATATGAATTTTCGCCAGACTGCTAAAGAAGGCATATGCGTTGCTAACTTAAGGCAAATAGAAAGCGCTATTGAGCAATGGGGTATTATTAATGATGTAAGCGACGAAGAACCGTTAACTGGCCACGTAACTCAAATTTATACTTACCTTCATGGCAATACCAATCCCACTTGTCCATCCGCAGGAACTTACACTTTCAGGAATTTGGGTGATAGGCCACAGGTAATGTGCAATGTTCAAGGACATGTTTATATTCCACAGTAATAAATATAAAAGAGGCTTAACGCTTGTAGAGGTTATGGTAGCGGCAGTTTTCATAATTATAGCCATCATAGCCTTACTAGGCGTTTTTACTGTTTCATTAAATTATATAAGCAGGGCAAGAGAATTACACGTAGCCACAGACGACCTTAAAGACGTTCTGGAAAAGATAAAATCCACGGCTTTTGTAGACATTACTACAGTGTTCCCTGATGACACCGCAGTGCCTGAAAGTGTTGTTGGAACTTTCCAATTAGATGACGAAGTTATTATTGTTAATTATCCCGATGGCACAGCCGACGATCCATTAGAAATAGAAGTTACGATAACTTGGACAGGAAGAGCTGGTGGCCAGACGTATTCACATACGTTTAAAACACTGCGAACAAGTATGCTATGAAAAATATAAAGGGATTTACATTAGCGGAGATTTTGGTCGTTGCAGTCCTCATCTTTATTTTGATAGCGGCTTTGATCGGAGCGCTCAACACGACTTTTTCAATATTTCTTTTTACTGATATTACAGCAGAGCTTAACTCTGAGAGCCGGTTAGCAATACGGCTTATGTCCGAAGAATTAAGAAATACATCCCAGGGCGAAATTGTTATTACCCAAGATTACCCTGTGGTGGGCACTGACAGGATTGTATATTCATTACTCCCTCTTGTAGGAGGCGTCCCTCCTATAATAGGAGGAGAACCGGATTGGTCGAGCGCTGTCTCTGTTACAATCAGTTTAGATGATACTACAAATGAACTTATCAGGACAGATGATACTCCGCAAACAAGCGTCATAGCCGAATATGTTAAAAGAGTAAATTTTATAGATCGTTCAATAGATGCTTCTTTATATCTTGATGAGCTTAGAATTATTTTAGAATTAGAGCGCTCAGATGCGAGGGGCAAATTATATAATGCAGTTTCTACTATGACTGTAAATATGAGAAACTAAAAATGCCAATATTCAAGAAGCCGAAAGGAATAGTTTTAATCACTGCTCTTTTGGTAATGATAGTCTTAGTAGTTCTTTCAGTTGCCGTAATAAGTAGGGCAAAGAATGAATATCAGATGGCCGAGAGGAACTTCTTCTATACGCAGGCCCTATATTTAGCCGAGGCAGGTGTAGAGCAAGCCTCATATGAGCTTGGTTATTATGTGGCTAGTAATTACGAAGACCCACCAGGTTCTCTTAATGGCTCAATTACTATATCCCCGGACTTTAATGTAGGTTATACATGCAGCGCATATGGTAGTGAAACACCAGTTCCAGATTCTTATGGTGTAGTCACATTTAAAAGATTATTCAGGATTGATTCGATTGCCACCCACACGGAAAGCGGAGCAACAGAGACAGTAAACCAGATGATTTCCCGCAACAAAACTTATACCTTTCAGCATGCAGTATTCTACAAAGATGATTTGGAACTCCTTCCAGGCCCTGACATGACATTTTCAGGAAGAATTCACTCTAATAGCGATATTTATATAGACACACATAATAATCTTACTGTAAATTCGGAATACTTATATTCAGCAAGGCATATTTATAACAAACGCAAAAACGAAGATATTCGCTTGGGAGGAACAGTAAGTGTTAAAGTCACAGACAGCGAAAACTATATGCCAATGGACCCGAATGGCGGCACAGACCCATTTTATGACAGCAATCATCCAAATTGGACAAACGAAGCGCTTAGCCGCTGGAATGGCAGTGTTAGGTCGAGCGCCCATGGCGTTACTGCACGTGCAACGCCGGTAATCGGCTCTATACTGCCAGACGGTTATTATGCTGCTAACGCTGGCCTTTATGTATATAATGATAAGATTTATGATGGTGTCCCTCCAGCGCTTGGTGGAAGCGGCAGCCAGCTGATTGAGGGAGAGGATATACCAAATGGCACCGTGAGTAGCTCTACTACGTTTTATAATAATCGCGAAGGCAAAACTGTTAAAATGACAGATATTGATCTGGATAGGCTGGGAGGAGGGAATTTTGACGGCGGCACAAACTATCCGAGTCAGCTACCTGCAAACGGCCTTATTTACGCAACGCGGGATGATGCAAGCAGTGAGCAACAGCCGGGCATAAGGCTGAAAGAGGGTTCCGAGATAAGAAGAGATAGCGGCCTTACAGTAGTTACCAATGACCCCATTTACATAGAAGGGGATTATAATACGGATGGTGATAAAAAACCCGCCGCAGTAATCGGCGACGTTGTAAATATTTTGTCTAATAATTGGAATGATTCTCTAAGCACCGAGCATGTAGACAATAGAGTCGCAAACGATACAACTGTAAACACAGCTTTTATAGCCGGAATTTCCACGACAACGCTTGGCAACTATAATGGCGGCCTTGAAAATTATCCGAGAATGCATGAGAGCTGGAGCAATAAAAATCTTAATATAAGAGGCTCCTTTGTATCGTTGTGGAACGCAGAAATTGCCCTGGGCGACTGGGTTTACGGAAATCCTCAATATAAAGCTCCCGGAAGAAACTGGGATTACGATACTGATTTTAATGACGTAAATAACCTACCTCCGTTTACGCCTTTTGCAGTTGAGACAGAAAGAAGCGTGTGGTGGCTGGACTAAACGGAGCATATAAATGCCGCATAGAGAAACAATAATAACAGGACTTGACATAGGCAGCTTTTCGGTGAAGTATGCCGAGCTCGCCTTTATAAAAGAGGGCGAGT
>CAYVIU010000134.1:0-3290 GCA_964451625.1 uncultured Planctomycetia bacterium
CTATAATCATGGTATCTTCCAGGACTAAAAGGTGGGCAGAGAATATCTCGCCATGCTCTGCGCCCATTTCCCTGGATATGTTGTCTTTGATCTTGACGATCTGCTCTTTTGTCTTTATTAGGGCTTCCTTAAAACGGTTTATCTCGCTCGAGAGCTCGCTGTCTTTAACACGTTTTTTGGATACGGCGATCTCTTCGGAGTCCAGAAGATAGGCCTCTCCGATGACTATGCCCGGGGCTGCCGGGATTCCTTTAAAGACGATAGATTTTTTTGGCATATTTTTTTCTCTCTTTAAACTATTGATTTCCTGTTGTCCAGTTTGCCCAGGAGGACCTTTTCGAGTTCGGCCATTGCCTCGGCCGCTTCATTTCCTTCTGTTGTCATAATAACCACGGACCCCTTCCCTGCCGCAAGCATAAGGATACCCATGATGGATTTTCCGTTTATCTCCTTGGAGCCTTTTTTGACCTTCACGTCACAGTCAAACTTATTCGCAATCTGGACAAAGAGCGCGGCGGGCCGGGCATGGAGCCCGAGTTTGTTTTTAATAGTTATCTTTTTCTGTAATTTTTTATTGCTTCCCATTTGCCTTGCTGCCCTTTGTTGTGCTTATGGCGGATTCATAAATCAGCCTTGCCAGTTTAGCCGGATCGTGGCGGACATAATCCCCGGCTTTTATAATCTTGCTCTCTATCGCCGAATACCCCATCTTTTTAATCTGGTCAGAATCGGCCGTTACAGGAAATGCCTTTTCTTCTTTATATTTTCCCAAAAATGCGGGAGGGACCTTTTCTGTGTTCACTATAGCGTGTGTTATGATCCCCGGGCCTGTGTGTGAGACAAGGGCCTTTATGTGGTCACTGGCCTTGAAATCGTCTGTCTCCCCGTGCTGTGTCATGACATTGCAGATATAAATCTTCGCGGCCCGGGATTTTTCTATCTCTTTATATATGTCGGTAATCAATAGATTCGGCATTATGCTCGTGTAAAGGCTGCCCGGGCCCATGGTTATTACATCGGCCTTCCTGATCGCCTCTATCGCCTCGGCGGTTGCCTTTGAATCCTTGGGCTGTATATTAAGCCTTTTTATAGGCCTTTCGGCCTCCGGTATTTTACTCTCGCCTACGACACTCGTTCCATCTTCATATTCGGCTGCCAGTGAAACCCTGTTAAGCGTGGAAGGGATTACCCTGCCGCGGATGGATAAAATCTTGCTCGACTCCTTTACCGCCTTCTCAAAGTCGCCGGTAAGCCGGCACATGGCAGTGATGAAGAGATTCCCGAAGTTATGCCCCTTGAGGCCTGTGCCTTCTTCAAAACGGAATTGAAAGAGCCTGCCCATCAGGGGTTCTGCGTCGGCAAGGGCGACTATACAGTTTCTTATGTCTCCCGGGGGAAGCATGCCCAATTCCTCGCGCAGCCTTCCGGAAGAACCTCCGTCGTCCGCAACCGTTACGATTGCGGTGATGTTGCTCGTGTATTCCTTAAGCCCGTGTAAAAGTGTGGAGAGGCCGTGGCCGCCGCCGATTGCAACGATATTGTACCGCTTCTCAAGCTGCCTCTTTTTATACATTATATCTACGAGTTCTTTTTCCCTGATCTTCGGCAGAAATACTGTGATGAAGCTCTTTATCATGCGCTTTATGCTTGTTATGACAATGGCTATGCCTATTATTATGACCATGCTCACCCCGGTCACGTTGCCCGGAGACGGCTCAGAAATAATTATAGCAAACCCCATGGAGATCATGATTATCCCGATTACGCAGAGAAACGCCCATCTTTTAACAAGCATTCCCGGGAATAGCCATTTAAGGAGTCTCATTCTAATGCCTCTTTATGTCCTCGTCTTTTATTATCTTAATGATTGCTTTGGTGTCCGGCGCCTTTTTGAGTGCGTCCCTTAAGTATTTGTCTTTGAGCAGCCTGGATATCCTTGCAAGGGCCTTGAGATGCGGGCCTGCGGACGCCTGAGGCGCGACAAGGAGAAAAAATATGTAGGCGGGCTCGCCGTCCAGGGATTCGAAATTCACACCCTTCTTTGAAATGCCGAAGGCCGCCACCATTTTCTTGACGCGCGGGCTTTTTCCGTGGGGTATCCCCACGCCCAGGCCTATACCGGTAGAGCCAAGGGTTTCCCTGTCCATTAATATGCTTACGAGTTCTTCGGCCTTCTTTATCTCCCCTGCAGAGACCAGGAGGCTTGTGAGTTCTTTTATTACGCCGCGCTTATCCTGCGATTTTAAATCTGCGCTGATCGCCTTCGAATTCAAAAAATCCATTATCTTCATTCGTCAAACCTCCGTGCTTCTTTTTCAAAATATGGAGCGGGTGATCGGTCTCGAACCGACGACAACAACGTTGGCAACGTTGTGCTCTACCAACTGAGCTACACCCGCGTGTAATTATTATGGTACCCGCACTAGGAGTTGAACCTAGAACCTCGACATTAAGAGTGTCTTGCTCTGCCAGTTGAGCTATGCGGGCTCAGTGCCCTTTAATATTAAGAACGTTATTTTATCACAATTATACTAATTGAACAAGGCTTTTTGATCAAGGCCAAAAAAGCAAAGTGCGCACTTTTTGCGCCAAAACCAATTTTTTCAGAGTGCGGGCGGAGGGATTTGAACCCCCATGGATTACTCCGTACGGTCCTAAGCCGTACACGTCTGCCAGTTCCGTCACGCCCGCACGTAAAACCTATTTTCCTTCCGGGCCTGCCTTTTCCTGTGCGTGGTTTATGGCCCGGATCGGATACGGAATTATTATGCCTTCTTTATTATAGCGCTTGTGAAGGCGCTTTATGAATTCGTGTTTGATGAGATAATTATCGACAAACTCCTTTGCGCGCAGAATCACCGTGAAGTTTATACTGAAATCATCGAAGGTGTGATAGCGGATAAAGGGTTTAAATTCCGGAATCCCGCCCTCCACTTTTTTCATGACCTCTTCGCCCACTTCTATTGTAACCTTTTCAACCAGTTCAAGGTCAGAGTCATAGTGCACGCCTACCTGCACCAGGACTGCGAGCTCCTGTTCCGGGTAATAATAATTGGTGAGTTTTGAATTGACGAGGATCTTGTTCGGGATCACGACAACGTTGTTGGGAAGCATCCGTACCCAGGAGGAGCGCCATCCGATCTTTGCCACATAGCCCTCTTCCCCTGAATCCAGTTTAACGAACTGGCCGAGCCTTATGGGTTTGTCTATTACAAGCTGCACGCCGGCAAAGAGGTTTTCCAGTGTCGGCTGAAGGGCGAGCGCTACTGCTAAAGAACCTATCCCTAAAG
>CAYVIU010000135.1:0-3278 GCA_964451625.1 uncultured Planctomycetia bacterium
TCCATAAAAAACCCAAAGCACCACCCCACTCCTCACCGGCAAGCAACTTGGACAAAGATGCTGAAATAGGCAGGCTGCGCCGACTTGCCACAACACATGACATGCGAAATGCCGATATGCCCGCCTATTGTTACCAAGTAAGGAATATCCAGTTCCATGGGCCGCACAATGAAAAATATGGACCTTTTACAGCAGATGAAGAACGAGTGCTTTTAACTCTTGTGCGGGCAAGCCGTCATATGCAAATATTTGGAAACATGTCGCTAGACCCCGGCCTTTTATCTCAAGTCGAAGCAATTACAGATGAAGAAATTATTGCGCTCATCGATAAGAGAAGGCGGTTTGCGTATACCTTAGATGGGAAAACTGATGAAGGAAGCCATGATCAGAGTATTTTTAGCACTCTAGGGGAATTTTTACACTATATCAACAACGAGCTGGATGCTTAATCACTAAATTTTATTACACCTCGCTTCATTGAATATCTGGCTACTTATTGTAACGCAGAAATATTATGCCGCGAATACAAAGATATGCAAAGCCAACAGCCGCTTGAGATCTATGGATTAACAATGCGAGTCTTGCCCGGGAGAAACCTGCAAAGCGAAATTACCCCGGAACGAGTGAAGCAAGTTGAAGCTGTTATTTGTAGCGATCGCTTCATCGGGCATAACGTTACTCATCAAGAATTTAAACCTCTTGAAGAAGCATGCAATTTATTAAGTGAAATGTCGCAAGTTAATCCAAATATGGTTTCTCAAATAGTGGATACCAAGTTCCTAGTAACATTATGTTTTTGGGGTAGCCATGGAGGAGTTTTTACTGACTCTGGCTACGAAGGCAGTATTCCAGTGATAGCATTCGCCCCCCTGAGATTACCGAATGCATTTTACCATATAGCCCGCACAAATCCAGATGCGATTACATGGAAGTTTGTCGAGGGCCTCTTTAAGATGATGGCTTTAGAAGGAGAGAAAGCAGGATTTATGCGGTCTATGGCTTCCGATGTCCTTCTTCAGGTGGCAAAAATAAGGGAAGATTTTGGCGAAAGATTGGCGGAGCGCCTTCCATCATTATTCCAAAGCAGAAGCGAATCTGTTGCTTGTAATTCCATCAAAGCATATCTTACCATTGTAGTGCATAATCCTGTCCTTTTAGAGGATAGCGTAGTACTTCAAATAGAAGGCATATCTCAAAGAGTTGATTGGATAGGAAGAACTGCTTCAAAAGTGCATACCGCATTGGCAGCAATACAACGATTATCATCCGGAGCAAGTCTTGAAAGGGTAGCATTGCCATTATATGAAAGAGCGGCAGCGGATGCTTCACCTATTAAACATATTGCAGTTACCGAAGAAGGAGATGCGCGCGAATCAGAAGCTATAGCTGAAATAGCCGAGGTTCTCTTTGAAAAAGCGAAAGGTCCGCATTATTTTGATGCCTATGAGTCATACCTTGCAATTGCTCAGAAGGATCCAGCGGTCATTGCCCATAAATGGGTAGATTTAATTGTTAATTATTGGCCGGTGAGTTCCCTGCCATTAAGCTTTAGAATTTTTACGGAATTAGCAAGATTAAATCCAGCGGTTGTAATACCTGAGAATAGAAGAGATAGAAT
Source organism: uncultured Planctomycetia bacterium (assembly GCA_964451625.1). Lineage (GTDB taxonomy): Bacteria > Omnitrophota > Gorgyraeia > JABMRJ01 > CAYVIU01 > CAYVIU01. Next base: position 1,619 of record CAYVIU010000135.1, read on the forward strand.
AGACAGCCTAGTAGCTTGTTTTGCTCAACAACGGGCCGTAACGGAAGAGGTTCTGCGAGAAGGAAGGCACACTCTAATGGATGATGGATACACTATAAGTGGTTACGATATTGCCCTTGAACAATTTGGTGAGCTGGTAATTATCGAACCATCAATACTAACTACTGAAAGAGTATTGGCTGTCATAGGATCACCCCATAGACTGGGGTTTGACAATTCTCATATAAGAAATGCATTTGTAGAACCGATGTTTAAAATGTGGCTACAAGATGAGGGGGTTTTGGAAAAAGCAGATCCTGAGGCAGTAAAACTCGTAAGAGAATATTTGCAGAATCCACCTGACACTTTATGCTTACCGCCACAGGCAAATTCATCATTATTGCTTAGAATTGGAAGGCAACTACTGCCAGATGAGCAAATAAACCATCTTCATTTTATAGAACGGGGTAATCGGGATAATTTAAAACACGCGGAGCTGCTCAATAGATTCGATAGTTGGATTCCCCCCGCTGTAGAGTTTTTATATGAACAGGACCACGCAAGCACAGTGTTGGATAATGTTTTCTTCAAGGTAACCGACAGCCCTGAGCTGGAAGATGGGGTTATCCGCCTTGGAGATGATGTTATATTTAAAATTGAGACTCTAGAGGTCCTTGATGCACTAAACAGCATAAGGCCCGGCATTGCCTCACTCTGGCTCAGCATAATCCTTATCCATGAGTTACTGCATGATCCCCGCCAGAACCTTAATCTTGTAGAACAATTCTACGACGAACTGGCCTGTGTCCAAATGGAACTCTTCGCCATCCATAGCCTTTTCTTCACCCATGAAACACCAAGAAATGCCCTCCTGGGAAGCCTTCAAAACGTTAGTGAGCATCCGCCTGCCGGGTTTAATGAAACACACAGGCAAATACTTGCAAAAATAGTTTCTTTTATAGGCTCACCGCTAGTTAGGCAATTAGGTACGGGGCAATGGCCTACCCTACAATCGGTTGCAAGAGAGATCTTCCATGCATATCCTGAATTTCAGATAAGGAGTATCGCAGAAGAAATTTTGAATTTACCGGATATTGCCATGGGCACGGAACCAATGCAGTGGACAAAAGCCCATCTCGACGGCCGGCACATCGTCTCAAAACATGATCGTTTTCCTCCCGAGGACCTGGATAATGCTTTAATGGCACAATGGCGCAACGCTACACATCCACCAGGCTCAATACCACCCCGCTCCTCACCGGCAAGCGAGAGAGAGCCAGCCACAGTTGCCACTGAATATTTATTTGGACTGCATGCCGAGTTCAATAACTATAGAAAAAATGTACATGAGGCTCTGTTATCAAATGTGGATACCGATAAGCTGCGCAGGGTATTTGATATCCCCGATACCAATGTGTATGGCGCAATAATAACAGTACTTGATGAATTGCTCGAAGCCATGAATGAATTAGACGCCGCAATGCGCGTACGGCCAATACATTATATAGAAATTCTGGAATTAACAGGGCGTTTTGCGAAGCTCAGAAGCTACCTTAAAAAGCAGGCAACTCCTGATACAGATAACATACAGAACGCCATCAGGGACATCTTCTCAACCTTAAAAGAAATCGAACCGGAAGATGAAAAGGTCTTTTGGCCGGAAATAAAAATGGTGCTGAGT
>CAYVIU010000136.1:0-3103 GCA_964451625.1 uncultured Planctomycetia bacterium
AAATCGGCGATGATTATTTCGTTTGGTTTTTTGGCAGGTTTTTTCGCTGCGGCATATATCGCACCAACACTAATAAAAACAAACAATAACGCAAAGCTTATAGCATATAGCTTATAGCTTATAGCTTTTTTCATCTATTTCTTCTTTCTCTTAATCAATGTATAAATAATAATCCCGAGCCACAGGGCAAGAATAACCCCTGCAGCGGCTATGGGCCATATGGGTTTGACTATTACAACTGCAGTTATTACATTGTCGGCCTTGTCATTCCTGCTGCCTTTATCGGGCAGCCTTACGAGGCCAAGGTCGGAAACTTTGATTTTTATTTCATAACGGCCGGGTTTTCTTGGTGCGCGCCATTGCTTGGTGGCACCTTGCTCTTCTGTAACAAACCCTCCGTCACCGGCATCCCATTCCACGGGTGCAATATCATCTTCGTAGCCTGTCTTTGTCATGGATGGGATCCTGCTGAGGTCGGTAAGGTCTTGCTCATACATGGAATATTTATCTTCATCCCCTATGCCTTTTGCCTCAAACACCACTATGCCGCCCGGCCTTGTATTGGTTTCCAGGGGGCTCAATGAGACAAGTATGGGTTTTCCCGGCTGATACATCTTCCAGAGTTCTGTGCCTTCTGTCTTGGATAATGCCGCGGGCTCTCCCCCGGCCTTTTTCTCCAGGCCTTCTACAATTTTTTCAACCGAGTGCTTCAGGGTTGTGGTCGGATATTTATAGAGAAGGTTTTTGAATTCCTTAAACGCCTCTTTATAATCATCTGACTTAAGGTAAATAAGGGCGATATATACCTGGTTGAAGTCACTTGCGTCCTCATCTCCAAATTCAGAGACAAGCTCTTTTAACTTTGAAACCGCCTCATCATTAGAAAGGACCTTTGTGTAGTATAATATCCCGAGCCTCTTTACGGCTTCACTAAGATATTCACTATTAAAATAATTCTTCAGGAAATATTCGTAATTGGTCATTGCCCTTTCATAGTCGCGGGATTCTTCGTAAGAACGCGCTATCTTGAACTGCCAGTAGGCATTAAAGGGGCTTTCCGAGAAGCGCTGCATGCCGTGGTTGTAATATTTTATCGCAAAGTCATACTGGCCCTTTTCAAAAGCTGCCTCGGCCAGCTCGGTAAGCTTCGCTTCGGTCTCTTCTTTGGGGCTGTATTGGGAAAGAAGGTCTATGTACTGGTTGTAGATAGGCTCGGCATCATATGCGCGGCCTTTCTCGAATAAACCATCGGCCTGGATCTTTAATTCCTTGATGACCTCTGTGATGCTGGCCTGGCTTAACTGGGGTATAGACTTTATACGCAGATTGAGCGCATATGCTTCAAGGCCCTCTTTTGTCAAAAAGGTTGTTGTCTTGTTTAACTGGCCTACCTTGAATGATTCATCACCTTCAAGCCCGTCTATTAATTTAACAAGCTTATTAAAGGCATTCTCCGCCCTGTGCGGCTGAAACCGCTGGGCGTAAACAGTCAATAAAAGCGCCTGGCCTTCCAGGGCCAGCTCTTTATCCTGTGTACCATCAACAGATGCGGCCAGTTCGTTTGCGATTTCTTCATAGATGGAGTCAACCTTATAAAGGTAGAGCCTGCCGTGTTCGAGGCTGTCTATTTGTTCTAGATTTTTAAGCTTATCGAAGCGGGCCTTTGCCTTTTTGATGCCGGCCAGGTTCTCATCCACTTCAAGGGTAGCCCCGTCTTTTTCCTTGGCCTTATCCTCAAATCCGGCCTTTGCAAGGGCGTCTTTTATAAACCCGCTCTTCATAAAGTTGCGCCACACAAAACCGTTCTGGAAATTTTCCACTGCAAGGAGGGTTATCCCTGCTCCCAGGCCGTAATAGGTGCTGGATGTCCACTCTATGTCCAGGTTAAATGAATCATGAAAGCCGTATTCCCCCCATAAAAACGGATAGTTGTAATAAAAATGCTTCAGTGTCTTTATGGCAAGTATCGGTGTGAAGACAATCGAGCCTGCAGGGCCTGAAGGGGATATGGTGCCGTCGTGAATAGTCTGGCTCCTGCCGTTGGGGGTCATTCCATAATGCATTGTATAGCCTTCCGGGTGGTCCATGGAAGTTACTCCCCAGCTGTAAGGCCCGTAAGTGGAGTATGTGATTGAATTGTCTATTGCAAATTGACGGTTGGCAAGGGTGGCGCGTTTGGAGTTTTCCCACCAGTCTACGCCTTCGGCGTCAACTTTGTCTCTGAAGTCAAACCATGCATGCGCATATTGATGGGCAAATAATGCGCCGTGCCACGTATATATGTAGGGTTCTGTCTTTTTATAACTGCCTTTCCTCCTCTGCCAGTCATAGAAGACCTTCATGTCCAACGGATGTGTGGGTGAGCCAACGGCCAGCAAAGATACTATAATTGCCTCGTCAGTATAATAATCCCAGTAAGAACTCAGGAATCCTTTTTCAGGGGCCCAGCCCATGGTAAAGAGCTTGTCTTCAAGGCCCGGGATCTCATATATAAACTTGGGCCATTCAGCCTTTTTATAAAGCTGGTCTGCAGCTTCTTTCACCCTGCCGCCGAAATATTCCCCGGCAGCGAGCGCGCCGCATATAAGCAATGCTGTATCCACAGTGGATACTTCACATTTACCGGCGCGTTTTGCCGTATCTCTTTCAAGGAAGTGATAGTAGAAGCCGTTTTTGTCTTTGGCCTTTGGCCTGGATGGGTTGTCCGGGTCTCCTATAAAGGTATATATACACTTGAGGGCGCGGTCTTCTGCCTCAGCCCTATTGACCCATCCCCTCTCCACGCCTATGGCAAGCGCTGTAAGGCCGAATCCTGAAACTCCTGTGCTCGCATCACTTGTTCCGGCAGTGTCTAAAAATAATCCTGTATCCAGGTCCTGATTGTACCAGAAAAAGTTAAATGATTTTCGTGTAATCAAGTCCAAAAATTGTTCAGTACTCATAGACCGGACAGCGCAATCCTTAACCGCATTAGAAAATGTCTTACTTCCTTTAATATAAAGTGCGGCTGTCCTGATCTGGTAATCGCCAGGGCTGGCGAGGCCTGTGGTCAGCCAGGTTGTTTCATATTTTTCATCCGATGTATTGTAATCCGTACCTATTG
>CAYVIU010000137.1:0-3095 GCA_964451625.1 uncultured Planctomycetia bacterium
TCAAAGCCTTTCTTCACCTTGTCCTGGCCGGTGGCCGTAATCATGGCAAGGGTCCTTCCGTGGAAGGATTTTTCCATTGTGATGACTTCAAACCTTCCGGACTTGTTGCCGTACTTTCTTGCAAGCTTAAGCGCACCTTCGTTTGCCTCTGCCCCGCTGTTTGCAAAAAACACTTTACCGCCGAATGAATACTGAAGCAGTTTCTCGGCCAGTCTTGCCTGGAGTTCATTCATGTAGTTATTGGATACATGTATTATCTCTCCGGCCTGTTTTTTAATCGCACTCACAACCTTTGGATGGCAATGCCCCAGGCCGCTCACTGCCCATCCCGGAAAGAAATCAAGATACTCCTTTCCTTCGCAGTCCCATACCTTCACACCCTTGCCCTTCACAAGGACCAATGGCGTCCTTGTATAGGTTGGCATAACAAACTCACTGTAATTTTTTAAGAACTCGGCTGTGTTCATTTCAGTATCTGGCTCCCTATTCCTTCATCTGTGAACATCTCCAGAAGAAGCGCGTGTGAAAGATTCCCGTTCACTATGTGGACCTTTTTCACGCCGCCCTTAAGCGCATGAATGCATGACTTTACCTTCGGTATCATGCCCGTGTGTATAATCTTTCTTCCCATAAGGCTTCTTACCTTCTTTATATTAAGGGTGGAGATAAGGCTTGCCTTGTCATCCTTCTTCTTTAATATGCCCTCTACATTTGTAAGAAAGGCGAGTTTTTCTGCTGAGAGAGAGCCTGCCACAGCTGCACTTGCCTCATCCGCATTTACATTATACGTCTTTTTGTCTCTCCCTACTCCAAGTGGTGCGATTACAGGGATAATGCCTTTCTCAAGCAGGCCCTCGATCCTGTCAGTATCAATTGATGTTATCTGGCCTACCAATCCGATATCACCAAATCTTTTGTGCTTTTTTGTCCTTATTACATAATTTCTTCTTAGCACCCCCTGGGCCTTGCCTCCAAGGGACCTGATCTCCTTAACGATTTGCCTATTTACCCTGAAGAGGATATCTTTTATAATCTCTAAATCCCTTTCGTTTGTGACCCTGAGGCCCCTTACGAACTTTTGCCTTCTCTTCAGCTTTCTCATCTTTTTGGTAATGAATGGGCCTCCGCCGTGCACGATTACAGGCTTCATGCCTGCATAGCTCATAAATACGACATCCTCAAGAACGTTTCTTCTCTTGGTGGTGTTTACAATGGCACTCCCGCCGTATTTTATTACGACAATCTTACCGTGAAACGCCCTTATATACGGCAGGGCCTCTATTAACACTTCTGATTTTCTTATTGCTTCCTGCATATTTTATTTATGTGGAGTAATGGGAGTTTATCTTTACATATTCAATAGATATATCCGTTGTCCACATCCTGTATTCTCTTTTGCCTGTCTTTAAATCCACTGTTATCTTTATGTCTTTTTTCTTAAAAATATCTTTTGTGGCTGCCTTATCCACCTCAAGTGCTGCGCCGTCTTTTAAGACCCTTTTTGTCCCGAGGAATATGTCTATTTTATCTGAATTAAACTTGGCACCGCTTGCCCCTGCACTAGCGGCAATCCTGCCCCAGTTCGGGTCATGGCCGAAGAGTGCTGTCTTAAAAAGGAGCGAATTTGCTATTTTCCTTGCAGTCCTTTTTGCACCCGAATCTGAGGCCGCACCCTTTACTAAAAGCTCTACAAACTTTGTGGCCCCTTCCCCGTCTTTCACGATTTTCTTAGCAAGGTCTTCGGTTATAAAGTCCAGGGCTTCAGAGAACTTTTTAAAGTCTTCCTTGTTTTTGTCAATGAGCTCAGGACCTGATGCGCCATTCGCCATGGCAATCACTGAGTCATTCGTGCTCATGTCCCCGTCTACTGATATAGCATTAAAAGATTTATCCACTGCGTTCTTGAGGGCAATCTTGAGCGCCCTTCTTGTAATATGCGCATCTGTTGTAATAAAACAGAGCATGGTTGCCATGTTGGGGTCTATCATCCCGGCACCCTTTGCTACTGCACCTATTCTGATAGTCCTCTTTTTCAATTTTACCTCAACTGCGATTTCCTTAGTAGTTTTGTCAGTGGTCATTATGGCCTGGGCCACCTTGTGGCCGGCCTTATTGCTTAGGCCCTTTATCAGCTGAGGAATATGTGTCTTTATCTTTGTTATTGGTAAATGCCTTCCGATAACACCTGTGGATGCCACAAGCACGTCGTCTTTTTCAAGCCCGAAGTTCTTGGCAACCGCCTCTGTCATCGCCAATGCGTCTACATGGCCCTTTTTACCTGTGCAGCAGTTTGCGTTGCCGCTGTTTACAATGACCGCCTGTGTCGTCATCTTCATGAGGTGCTCTTTTGTCACCTTTACAGGGGCGGCCTGTATTTTATTCTGCGTAAACATACCGCAGGCAATGGCCGGTACCTCTGAGTATATAAGTGCCAGGTCCGGTTTTATCTTTTTTATGCCGCAGTTAACCGCACTCGCCTGAAATCCCTTTACCGCCGTAATGCCGCCTTCTATAACCTTCATACCAATCCTTCCGTTTCATTGAAGCCATACATGATATTCATATTCTGTACTGCCTGGCCTGCCGCACCCTTCAATAAATTGTCTATGCAGGCAATGACTATAAGGGTTTTTCCTGTAACACTTACTCCTATATCACAGTAGTTTGTGCCTGCTACGTCTTTAATCTGGGGCAGGCCTTCTTTTTTAATCCTTACAAATGGGCATCCTTTATAAAACTTTTCATAGACGGCTGTAATATCTTTGGCGCTTGTCTCTTTTTTCAATTTAAAATATAGTGTCGAGAGAATCCCCCTTGACATGGGCACAAGGTGCGGGCTGAATACAACCTTAATCTTTGAACCTGCAACTTTAGAAAGCTCCTCGGTCATCTCAGGCTTGTGCTGGTGGTTGTTCAGCTTGTACCCTTTCAGATTCTCGTTTACCTCTCCGAAACTTAAAGCGATGTCAGGCTTTCTTCCGGCGCCTGTAACCCCGCTTTTAGAATCTGCTATGATTTCACCGTCTGTTAATTTTTCTTTTACGACCGGGGCGGATCCCAATATCACAGAAGTCGGATAGCATCCCGGAATTGCC
>CAYVIU010000138.1:0-2936 GCA_964451625.1 uncultured Planctomycetia bacterium
TTCCATTCATCATGATAATCAAACGCCTCCAGCTCTTTTTTATCAATACCTTTTGCTACCTTTGAAACTTTGCCGTTTTCGATTAAAATATCAAAGGCGCCGTTGATTTTATTAACCGGGTCTATTACATGTCCGTTTTTAATTAACATTTTATTTTCCGCCTTTTGCATGTGCCACGAGATACAAAACCGCCATTCTTACTGCTATGCCGTTTGTAACCTGTTCGAGTATTACTGAATTTGCCCCATCAGCAACCTCTGCTGACATCTCAACCCCTCTGTTTATGGGACCTGGGTGCATGACAACTATTGTCTTCTTGGCCTTTTTGAGGCGTTCTTCTGTAATGCCGAATGTCTTAAAGTACTCTATCCTCGAAGGAAATGCATCAGCACCATCTCTTTCAAACTGCATGCGTAAGACATTTATCGCATCTGCATCTTTAAGGGCTTCGTCAACATCATTTGTAACATTGACTCCTAATTGCTCTATTCCTTGAGGGATTAGTTTGCCAGGGGCGCAGACCGTGACGTTTGCACCCAGTTTTGTGAGGCCCCATATGTTAGAGCGTGCCACACGTGAGTGCGCGATATCGCCTATAATGCTTACGTTTAACCCTTTGATCCTGCCGAGTTTTTCTTTTATGGTAAACATGTCAAGGAGTGCTTGTGTAGGGTGTTCGTGCCATCCGTCACCTGCGTTTACAACACTTACATTTACAGCCCTTGAAAGGGTGGTGGCTGCCCCTGAGCAGTTATGCCTCACAACTATAACATCGGTCTTTAATGCTTCGAGGTTTCTGCCTGTGTCTATAAGGGTCTCGCCCTTTGTTATGCTCGAGGTCTCCTTTACGACGTTTATTACGTCAGCTGAAAGGCGTTTTGCCGCAATTTCAAAAGAGGTACGCGTCCTTGTAGACGGCTCATAGAAAAGGTTTACTACGGTTTTACCTCTTAATGTAGGGACTTTTCTTAAGGGGCGCTTCAGGATCTCTTTAAAGGCCTTCGCGCTTGTCAATATAAGGCCTATTTCCTCTTTTGAGAGGTATTCAAGGCCTATTAAGTCTTTCTTCGTCCACTTGACAGCCTTCTTTTCTATCTCTATTACTTTTTCTGGCATATTATAACCTCGTCTTTTCCATCTGATTCCTGCAGTTTTACCTCTACAATCTCTTTAGAATTGGTGGGGACATTTTTGCCTATATAATCCGGCCTTATAGGGAGTTCCCTGTGGCCCCTGTCTATTAAAACCGCAAGTTGTATGCAGGCAGGCCTTCCAAAATCTATCAATTCATCAAGGGCACACCTGATGGTTCTGCCGGTATACAAGACATCATCCACTAAGATTACCTTTTTCTTTGTTATATCAAAGTCTATTACTGTTTCCTTTAGTACTGGGCTTTCTGAGACCTCAGTTAAGTCATCCCTGTAAAGGGTGATATCAAGTGCACCTTCCGGGATTTCGTTGCCTGAAATAGCCTTTATGGCTGCAACAAGCCTGTCTGCAAGGTATGCCCCGCGATTTCTTATGCCTACCACTACAAGGCCTTCGGTGCCTTTGTTTTTTTCAAGGATTTCATGGGCAATTCGTTTGATTGCCCGTTCTATCCCCTCTTTATCCATTATTTTGGCTTTTTCGTCTAACATAGTCCCCTCCAGATAAAAAAACACCCACCCCTATGCTTATAGGATGGGTTCTCTTGTTTTTCTAACTCTATGTCTCACTTGCACTTACTCCTTTTCCGGCCTCTCAGGACCGATTTAAAAGGTGTCAATTGTAATTGTATTATATCATCAGCATTTAATCATGTCAAGTAAAAATAATTTGGCCAATCAAATCCGACAAGTGGCTGCCCCCCGTGGATTCGAACCACGACTAATCGGTCCAGAGCCGATCGTACTGCCGTTATACTAGAGGGCAACAGTTACCTTACAAACTTATTCACTGCCTGGCGCAGGCGCCGGCAGGTGGTGTTTCTTCCGAGCAAAAACATGACGTCAAAGAGGCTCGGGCTTACGGATTTGCCTGTTATGGCAACCCTGATGGGGTGAATAAGGTCGCCTCCTCCTATGCCTAATTCTGCTATCAAGTCGCGGCAGCATCGTTTGACTGATTGTGTGTTATACGGACGCAGCTTCTTGAGCCGTTTTATGAGGATGCCGAAGATGACTTTGAGCTCTTTTCTTCTTAGGAATTTGGAGACAGCGGATCTGTCATATTTTATTTTGTCGGTGAAAAAATAGCCTGCCTGCTCCGGAAATTCATTCAGGACCTTGATCCTTGTCCTGAAAAGTGCTGCAAGCCTGCGTACCTGGGCCTTTGATACCTTTTTAAATCTGCTCTTTTTCAAAGAAGCTGTTAAAAGGTCTGTTAATATATCGGTATTAAGCGCCTTTATATATTGATTATTCACCCATCTCAGTTTATCGAGGTCAAATACGGAATTGGTTTTGTTGAGAGACTCCAGCCTAAAGGTTTGTAGGGTTTCTTCGATAGAAATTATTTCGCGGTTTCCTCCGGGCGACCATCCTAAAAGGGATAGGTAATTCACCAATGCCTCAGGCAGAAATCCGGCTTCTTCGTATTCTTTTATACTTGCTGCCCCGTGCCTCTTGGAAAGCCGTGAGCGGTCAGTGCCAAGAATCAGGGGGATGTGTGCAAACTTCGGTGCTTCAAAACCAAGTGCCTGGTAAAGAGGGATTTGTTTTGGGGTATTCGATATGTGGTCATCGCCTCGTATAACATGGGTGATTCCCATATCCGCATCATCCACAACACAGGCAAAATTATACGTCGGGAAACCATCTTTTTTCATTATCACGAAGTCATCTAAGAGGGTATTATCGAATTCTATCTGCCCGTGCGCTAGGTCTTCGATAACCACCTTTTCCTTGGGTACCCGGAATCTGACGGCACCTTTGTCCTCATATGCCCTTTCC
>CAYVIU010000139.1:0-2847 GCA_964451625.1 uncultured Planctomycetia bacterium
GCCCTCCTGTAAAAACCTTTACGCCTTCGAATGCTAACCCGGGCGAATGGGGAGACCCGGTTGAAATACCAATTACGCAATACGAATTCTCACTTTCCGGATACCCTGAAACATATAATCTTGACCGCCAGTATAGTGTTGAAACAACCATTAATGCCTATAATTCCTTTGGCCAGGTAGAGGCAATGACACGCGTAACTCGTGAGCTTGATAAAGTCACAACCGAAACAGACCTTGAAAGCAGAGCCTATAAAATCTCAGGCCAGCTTGAGCATTCAAAAGTCGAATTGCACGAGGGTGGCAGCTGCGTAGTAGCGGGTGTGACTTATGAGCTTAACCACTCAAGAATTATTGATACAGCCATACATGACTATAATGGGCTGGGCCAGGTGCTTACAATGACGCGCACGACAATTGAAATCACGGTTGATAACATAGCAGACTTTGGATTCGGAAGGCTGGCATTTTACGGGAAGACAACAGTTGAGGCTGACACAGAAAACAGGCAATACGACAATCAGGGCCGTTTGACATATTCAAAAATAGACATTAATGAAACAGGCGGCGGAGAACTTTACAGCGGGCCGACAGAAAGCTTTGATGCAGAAAAAAATATTACGCGCTTCTACTCAGACGAAGCAATGACAAAACTTGTAAGAATAGAAATTACCCGCAAAGATGCCACAAGCAGCATGCATCACATATACACATCGGAAAATGGATCGGTTGTTAAATACTGGTACACTAATCCGGCCGATCCGGGAAACCTAAATATGTTAAAAGGAAAACACTTCTTTAACGGCGCTAACAATGCAGGGGTGTATCAATATATCTGCTATAGTTATACTGTTCCGCCTGACAACCCTTTTGCTATCGGAAAAGTAAAACATATAAGATTTAAAGATCCCATAATAACTCCGGATGGGCAGGAAGCAGCCTATTGCACACTTTTCTATGAAAGAACTGCTGAAGGAGAGGTATTTGTTGCATGGAGGAGAATGCATGCTGCTGATGGTACTGTTTTAGGTAAGTATAAATATGTTGATGGTCCTCTCGGAGATAGACATAAATATCCTGACGGTAAAAAAGTATACGAGACATGGGATGGATCAGGGTGGATAAACACTACAGACCTTATGGAGCTCGACCCGGACGAATTTGCCGAAGTCGAGATTGTACCGACAACAGATTATGAGTTTGCCCGCTCATACTCAGTTGAAACCACAATAAATGACTATAACGCCTTAGGCCAGGTTGCGAGAATGACTACCGTTACGGTTAATGATGGTCTGACTACAACTGAAACTGACACAATGGATAGACTTTATAATGAACAGGGGCTTTTGCAGGATTCTAAAACACTTGTTCACGAACAAGGGACAGTGGCAGGATTCAGCGGCTATACTATCGACCGCTACTATACAGTTTCCACAAATGTTCTTGAAACAGATGGAATAGAAGCTGCCATAGGCGAAATCCCGGGCCTTGAGGACGGGTATAACACTTTAGGACAGGTCATGTGTATGCAGAAGAGAACGACTGATGAAAACGGTAAGGTTATAATTGAAGGCGATTATATTTTAAATTTAGACAACAGCTTCCAGAAACTCAGCGCCAGGGAATATGACAGAAGAGGCAGATTAACATGGTCTTACATGATGCGTCAGGAATATTTCCAGGGTATATGGAATCCGGATGATGAGCGTTATGATGGTGCATATAATAAGATCGAGCTAGTTGAGACAAATATATATAAATACAACAATCTTGACCAGGCCCTCATGATGCAGAAGAGCACGAAGGAATGCGTGTTTGCACAGGTCATGGGTGAAAATGGCCCAGTTTATAGGTTGGTAGGTCTTTATGATAATGAAAAGACAATGGTAATTACAGAGACCGATTTGGTTGACAGGACCTATGACGAAAAAGGACGATTAAAATCCTACAATGTAAGAATAAACGAAAAAGGCGGAGAACTATCATATAACATGCTAGTGGAAGATCCGAATAATCCCGGAACAGTCATGAATTATCCTTACTCTGAAGAACACAATAATACATATTTTGTCCATGTGAGTGAAATGACCTATGACAGGCTCGGCCAAGTTTCACGCCTGACGAAGAGAACCGATGACGGCACAGGATACATAATAGAAACCGACAGAGCCAACAGACTCTATGATGAACAGGGGCGTTTGCATGAATCAATTGTTAATATTGAGGAGAGATACGGTACGCTTTATTCCGATGAAGACGAACATAACCTTATAGATGGGAAACACCTCGTAATTAATTTTTATGCAGATGCGGCTAAACTGGAATTAATTGCCACTTATACTTATGAAGGAGCTACCCGAGACACCAAATTTAAGAAAATTGTAACAACTGAAAATGACATAGGCGTTACTTATCTCTTCCACCTTGAAGGTGAAAATAGAGTGAGCGCGAAAATCCTGGATGAAGCTGATGAATACGGCGTAATCGGCGTATATTTCAAAAACGAAGATTTTAACGGCCGCGGATACGGCAGAGTAGAGTCAGTAAGATTGGCGGCGCCAGACGCGGACGGCGGAATAATTTACAAATATGAATATTATGAACTTGTAGATAATTCAGACCCTGATAATCCTATAATAATTCCATCCGAAGTTATGATGGTGAAAAAAATCTACACAGTTGCCAGATCTAATAACAAAGATAGCGAAGACTATGTCCGTGTGCATGAGGATGATACAGGGCACTTAGGTTTTTACTATAAATATAACTACAGGGGCGATACCCGCAATAATGATGGATATCCGGATACAGGTATTGCCGCGGTTATAGAAACAAAGCTTAAAAAAGACT
>CAYVIU010000140.1:0-2796 GCA_964451625.1 uncultured Planctomycetia bacterium
CCCAAACAGCTCCAGGAAGTCCTTTTTGATAAATTAAAACTCCCCATAGTAAAACGCACCAAGACAGGCGCATCAACTGACGAAGAAGTTTTGAGAAAACTCGCACTCCAGCACACGCTGCCGCAATCGCTCCTTGAATACAGGGAGCTTGCAAGATTAAAGTCAGCCTACATAGACAGCCTCCCGAAACTGATCAACCAGAAGACGGGGCGCGTACACACATCCTTTAATCAGACTGTTACGGCCACAGGCAGGCTTTCATCAAGCGCGCCTAATTTGCAGAACATTCCAATAAAACGCGAGATAGGAAGAAAGATAAGGGGCGGGTTTATCACTAAAGGAAAGGATGAGGTCCTCCTTTCATGTGACTATTCCCAGATAGAGCTCAGGGTGCTTGCGCACCTGAGCGAGGATGAAGTGCTGATAGACGCATTTAAAAAGGATCTGGATATTCATACACACACCGCATCCTTAATATACGACGTTGATGAAAAAAAGGTAACACCCCAGATGCGGCAGTCTGCGAAGACGGTCAATTTTGGGATTGTATACGGGATGAGCCCATATGGCCTGTCAAAAGAACTTGGGATACCACCTGAGGAAGCAAAGAGCTTTATTTCTGCATACTTTGACAGGTACCCTGGTGTAAAGGACTATCTTGACAGTGAAATAAAAAATGCCAGGGAATTCGGTTACGTGACAACACTGATGCAGAGGAGGAGGTACATTCCTGAGATAAACAATGCTGACCCCCGCATCCGGCAATTTGCTGAAAGGACCGCGATAAACACCCCTATCCAGGGCTCGGCGGCAGATTTGATAAAAAAGGCGATGATAGATGTCCATGATTCGCTTATGGATAAAAAGCTGAATACAAAAATGACTCTCCAGGTGCACGATGAACTGGTCTTTGAGGTCTCAAAGGATGAGCTTAAGAAGATAAGTAAACTTGCGAAAGACAAGATGGAAAATGTTTTTGATTTAAATGTCCCCATCAAGGTCAGGATGAAGATAGGCAACAACTGGCTCGATATGAAGGAAATGGACTGATGAAGCGTATTATTATAGGCTTAACAGGGAGTTTTGGGACAGGAAAAAGCACGGTTGCCGCCTGCTTTAAAAAACTCGGCGCCTGTGTTATAGATGCGGACCGCCTTGCCCACAAGGCTATTAAGCCAGGCGGCGCATGCCACAGGAGGGTAGTCTCGGCGTTTGGTACTGCAAAGAGACGTGAACTGGCACAGGTTGTGTTTTCTGACAGAAAAAAACTCAAAATATTAAATAAGCTCGTTCACCCGTATATCATCCGTGAAATAAAAAGGCTGACAAAAAAGACAAAGAAAAAGATTGTTATTATTGATGCCCCACTTCTCATAGAGGCAGGCCTTGATAAAGAGGTGGATAAACTAATAGTGGTAAAGACAAGCCGTAGGATACAAGAGGCCCGATGCGTGAAAAAGGGATTTAAAAAGAATGATATCCGCCGGAGGATAAACCGTCAGCTTTCTCTGGCAAAAAAGGAAAGATTAGCTGACTTTATTATAGATAATAATAAATCAGTAAGTTTTACAAAAAACCAGGTTAAAAAAATATGGGAGGAAATAAAAAATGGCAGGAACTGATACAAAGAAAAAGGGAAAGCTTGACATAGTAGAGTTAAAAGAAATGAAAATGACCGCCCTCTTAAAGCTTGCGCGCAGCTTCAAGGTTGAGGACGCAGGCGGGCTTAAGAAGCAGGATCTCATCTTTAAGATCCTCGAGGGCCAGGCAAAAAAAGAGGGTATTATAATGGGCAAGGGAGTGCTTGAGATACTCCAGGACGGCTTCGGTTTTTTAAGAAGCTCCAATTATAGTTATCTTCCCTCACCCGACGATATTTATGTCTCACCTTCACAGATACGAAAGTTTTCCATGAAGACGGGCGACACTGTAGGCGGCCAGATAAGGCCTCCGAAGGAAGGGGAAAGGTACTTCGCGCTCCTGAAGGTGGAATCCGTGAATTTTGAAGACCCTGAGAAGGCGAAGGACAAGACCTTGTTTGACAATCTTACGCCGCTTTATCCCAATGAGAGATTTCTTCTTGAGACAAAGCCAAATGAGATCTCAACAAGGGTGATTGATCTCCTGGCGCCGATCGGAAAGGGCCAGCGCGCAATGATCGTAGCCCCTCCCTACAGCGGCAAGACTGTGCTGCTCCAGAAGATCACAAACAGTATCACCACCAATTGCCCTGACGTGATACCCATAGTGCTTCTTATTGATGAGAGGCCCGAAGAAGTTACTGATATGGAACGCTCGGTTAAGGGCGAGGTGGTAAGTTCTACATTTGATGAGCCTGCTGAGCGGCACGTGCAGGTTGCAGAGATTGTCCTGGAAAAGGCAAAGAGGCTTGTGGAACATAAAAAAGATGTTGTTATTCTCTTAGACAGCATTACGCGTCTTGCCCGGGCATACAACGCAACAGTACCACATTCCGGAAAAATTCTCTCAGGCGGCGTAGATTCAAACGCCCTCCAAAAACCAAAGAGATTCTTCGGTGCGGCAAGGAATATTGAAGAAGGCGGGAGCCTTACCATTATAGCCACCGCGCTCGTCGATACGGGAAGCCGCATGGATGAGGTTATATTTGAAGAATTTAAAGGAACGGGCAACATGGAACTCCAGCTTGACAGGAACCTATTCCAGAAGAGGATCTATCCGGCCATTGACATAAAGCGCTCGAACACAAGAAAGGAAGAACTCCTTGTGCACGAAGACGAACTCAAGCGCATATGGCTTATGAGAAAGGTCCTTAAT
>CAYVIU010000141.1:0-2784 GCA_964451625.1 uncultured Planctomycetia bacterium
GACGCCTCTACATGTGTGCATAGATCAAGGAGTTCTTCTCTTAAGGTTTTAACCTCGCCCGAGAGATCCCCTTCCAGCTGGTTCATGGCCACCCTGAGGCTTGTGTCAGTCTTTGATTTTATCACATCAAGCACTGCCTCTGCCTGCACAAGGTCCAGCCTGCCGTTTAAAAATGCCCTTTTTGTAAACTCCCCCGGCTCTGCCATCCTCGCACCCAGGCTTACAACAAGATCCAGCACCTTTATTAACGGGACTATTCCCCCGTGGCAGTTTATCTCCACTATATCCTCTTTCGTGTAGCTCTTGGGTGAGCGCATTACTGTAAGGATGACTTCGTCTATCAGTTTACCCTTATCCATAATCCTGCCATAATGCGTGGTGTAAGTCCTGAATTGCGAAGGTTTTTTCTTATTATTGGATTTAAATATTTTATCGGCAATTTTAAGAGAATCTCTGCCGCTCATGCGTACAATACCTATGCCCCCTTCACCTACAGAGGTTGATATGGCAGTGATTGTGTCTTCTATATTAATGTTTTTTGGCATTTCTCAGGATTTCCTTGATTTCTCCGACTAAAAATAATGAACCTGTCGCCAGTATGATGTCATCTCTCTCCGCTTTTCGCCCGGCAAGCTTAAGTGCGCTTTTTGAATTACCGGTCACAGTAATGGGGTTTTTATTAAAATATTTTTTGAGCCTTTTTGGGTGCGCTGCCCTGGTATTTTTCACCTTTGTTATAATAATTTCGTCCGCAAATTCTCCTAAAACCCCGCTCGTGCCTTCAATATCCTTGTCCTGTGATATTGCAAAAATTAAAATTATCTTTTTATATTTAAAATGCCTTTTTATCGCCGAAACAAGTGCCTGGGAACTTGCCTTGTTCTGGGCACCGTCGAGAATTATAAAAGGCTCCCTGGAAACCACCTCTAATCTCCCGGGCCAGTCTACGGCTAAAAGGCCTTTTCTTAAGGTGGGTTCATTTATAATAACTCCGTACCTGCGAAGAGATTCTGAAATCCCTACTGCCAGGGCAGCATTCATGAGTTGGTGTTGGCCCAGGAGTTTGAATCTCAGATTGCGGTATTCACCAAATCTCCCCCAGACATTAAATTCCTGCTCCTTATCATTAAAATCCTTTTCTTCTAAGAAGATGTCTTTCTGTATCCGCAGGAGACGCGTATCTTTTCTCCGGCAGATCTCTTCAATTATATCCATTGCCTCTGGTTCCTGGGGGCTGGTCAGGCATAAGGAATTATTTTTTATTATGCCTGCTTTTTCATATGCTATCTCGCTTAAAGTGGAACCCAATTTTTGTGTATGTTCAAGGCTTATGGGTGTAATCGCTGAGATACTATCATCCACTGCGTTCGTTGCGTCAAGCCTGCCGCCCATCCCCACTTCTAAAACAGTAAAATCCACTTTTTCTCTCTTAAAATAAATGAACGAAATGGCTGTCAGTATCTCAAAGAACGATACTTTTTCAGTTTTCTTTAATTTTTCTACGGCAGGTTTGATTTCATTGAGTATTGAGGTAATGTCATCTTCCGGGATCTCGTCTCCATTAATCTTTATGCGCTCTCTGAAAGAGATAAGGTGCGGAGATGTATAAAGGCCTGTCTTAAACCCTGCCTCTTTCAGTATAGATGAAACAATGGATGCGGTGGAACCCTTGCCTTTAGTGCCTGTGATATGGATGGTCTTCAGATTTTTTTCGGGATTTCCTAAAAGGGATAAGAATCGCTCCATCCGGTTAAACTTGAGAGAGGTCTTGTAATCGTAGTACGGGATCTTCTCATAGTTTATAAACGAATCGATGTATTTAACTGCTTTTTTATAGTTCATTTTTGTAGCTGTCAATTTTCAGCTGATGGCTGAAGACTGATAGCTGAAAGCTGCTTAATGTTTAAAATGTCTAATCCCGGTAAATACCATGGCAATGTCCAGCTCGTCGGCCTTTTTTATCACGTCCTGATCCTTAATCGACCCGCCCGGCTGGATTATGGCCTTGATACCTGCTTTGTGCGCCATTTCAATACCGTCGGGCTTTGGAAAGAATGCATCTGATGCAAGGGTCCCGCCCTTTGATTTTGCCCCGGCCTTTCTTGAGGCGATTATCACTGAGTCTACCCTGGACATCTGACCTGCGCCTACCCCGACAGTCTTTGTGCCCTGGCAAAAGACTATGGCATTGGACTTTACGTGTTTACAGATTATATCTCCGAAAAGAAGTGATTCGAGTTCCTTTTCAGTGGGTTTTCTTTTTGTGACTACTTTCAGGTTTTTTTCCGTGACATTCTTTTTGTCCCTGTCCTGCACCAGGAGGCCCCCGACAACCTTTTTCAGCTCAACATCTTTTTTTGAAGGTTTTTTATCAAGGTCGCCTACTTCTATAATTCTCAGGTTTTTCTTCCTTTTAAATACCCCAAGTGCATCCGGAGAAAAGGAAGGTGCGATTATGCATTCAACAAAGTCCGCCTCTTTCATGATTGTCTCTGCTGTAGCCTTATCAACCGCGCCGTTCAAGCCCACAATACTGCCAAACGCACTTGTTCTGTCGCAGTCCAGGGCATTAAGGTATGCCTCGGATAAAGAATCTGCTGTGGCTGCCCCGCACGGATTGGTGTGTTTTATAACACTTACTGCCGGCCCGTCAAAATCTTTCACGATTTCAATGGCTGCATCCAGGTCCATGATGTTATTATAGGAAAGCTCTTTTCCCTGGAGTTGTTTTCCCTTCGATACACTCGGCTCATCTATTGATTCATCTACGTAGAAGGCCGCCTT
>CAYVIU010000142.1:0-2732 GCA_964451625.1 uncultured Planctomycetia bacterium
AAAAAGGTGAAAGAACTTAAATTGAAGAACTCCAGGATCACTGCGTTCGGGGCCACATGCCGCGCCAATACAAAACCCGGCGAAGACGCTAATGTGAAGAACCTTATCAAGGCCGATACTGAAATCGTGACTGTCTTCGGAAAGACCTGGGACCTGCATGTCAAAGACGTCCTCAAAGTTGCAAAAGACGAAAACATCAGGATGATCGCCGATACGGTAAAATATCTTGCGGGTAAAGGCAAGAGGGTCTTCTATGATGCGGAGCATTTCTTTGACGGGTATCTGTCAGACCCGGAATATGCCCTCAAGACCATTAAGGCGGCCGCAGACAGCGGCGCAGAGATCATCATCCTCTGCGACACAAACGGCGGCATGATTACATCCGAGGTCTTTAATATTGTAGAAGAGGTGAGAAAAAATATTTCAGTGCCGCTTGGCATGCATGCGCACAATGACTCTGATATGGCCGTTGCAAACTCTATCGCCGCGGTACAGGCAGGCTGCGCCCAGGTGCAGGGCACCATAAACGGTTACGGCGAGCGATGCGGAAACGCAAATTTAATTTCTATCATTGCAAATCTAAAACTCAAGTTAAACACCGACTGTGTTTCTGATCTCAATCTGAAAGAGCTTACAGAGGCTTCAAGATACATCAGTGAAATCAGCAACATGAAGAGTGCGGATCATCAGCCGTTCGTGGGCAATTCTGCATTCGCTCATAAGGGCGGGGTCCATGTAAACGCGGTTACAAAGAACCCGAAGACCTATGAGCATGCTGACCCTGAATCAGTCGGGAACCGCCGGAGGATCCTTATTTCAGAGCTATCGGGAAAATCAAGCATCCTCCAGAAGGCAAAGCAAATGGATCTCGGCCTGGATAAAAAGACGCCCGAGTCAAGAAAGATCCTTGATAAGCTCCAGGCAATGGAGCATGAAGGATTTCACTTTGAAGTGGCAGAGGCGTCCTTAGAGATCTTCATGAAGCGGATGAAAAAGGTCTTTAAGGATTTCTTCAATCTTGAGGATTTCAGGGTGATTATTGAAAAAAAGAAAAACAAAAAGATCACATCAGAGGCGACCATCAAGGTCAAAGTCAAAAATGAAATTGAACACACCGCCTCACTGGGTGACGGCCCCGTGAATGCGCTGGATAATGCCCTCCGCAAAGCCCTGAAGGATTTTTATCCTAGCTTAAGTGAGATGCACCTGTCGGACTACAAGGTAAGGGTCCTTGATGAAAAGGAAGGCACTGCCGCCAAGGTCCGCGTACTGATTCAGTCGCAGGACAAAAAGGATTCATGGTGGACCATCGGTGTATCCGAAAACATAATCGAGGCATCATGGCAGGCGCTTGTTGACAGTGTCGAATATAAACTTCTGAAGGATGCAAAAAAGTGAATGATCTTCCAAAGGCCTACAATCCAAAACTCACTGAGGAGAAGTGGTATAAGTACTGGGAGGAAAAAAATCTTTTTGCCGCGCACCCAAACCCAAAGAAAAAACCATACACCATAGTCATCCCCCCGCCTAATGTCACGGGCATCCTTCACATGGGCCATGCCCTGAACAACACCATCCAGGACATCATTATCCGGCACAAAAGGATGCAGGGCTTTGAGGCCCTGTGGCTTCCGGGCACAGACCACGCCGGCATAGCTACGCAAAATGTCGTTGAGAAAAGCCTTGCCAGGGAAAACATAACGCGCCAGGACCTGGGCCGGGAAAAATTCCTCGAACGCGTATGGAAATGGAAGGAGGAATACGGCTCTACCATCATAACACAGCTCAAAAAGCTCGGCTGTTCGTGTGACTGGTCCAGGGAACGCTTTACAATGGACAAGGGCCTTTCGGATGCAGTGCTCGAGACATTTATAAAATTACACAAAAAAGGCCTCATATACAGAGGGAACTATATCATAAACTGGTGCCCGCGCTGCCAGACCGCGCTCTCCGATGAAGAGGCCCAGCACAGGGACACCGACGGCATGTTTTATTACATTAAATATCCGATCAAGGGCTCCAGGCCCGAAGACCACGTGATTGTGGCGACCACCAGGCCTGAGACCATGCTGGGAGATGTGGCAGTTGCCGTAAACCCGAAAGACAAGCGATATAAAAAGTTAAAAGGCAAAACCATTATCCTGCCCATTCTGGAAAGAGAACTTAAGATTATTTACGACAGCATCGTGGATGTGAAATTCGGAACAGGTGCCCTCAAGGTCACGCCTGCGCACGACCCGGTCGACTTTGAATTGGGCAAAAAACATAAACTTATCCCCATAAATGTAATGAATGACGACGGCACTATGAATGGGCTTGCAGGCGAAGACTATAAAGGCATGGATAGGTTTGAATGCAGGGAGGCGCTTCTCGAAGACTTAAAAGAAAGGGGGCTCCTTGTAAAGACCGAGCCCCATCAGCACGCCATAGGCCATTGTTATCGCTGCCACACAATGGTCGAGCCAAGGCTTTCAAAACAATGGTTTGTCAGGATGAAGCCCCTTGCGGCCGCGGGCATAAAGGCAGTCAAAAAGAATAAATTAAAGTTTTACCCCCAGCGCTGGACAAAGATATACCTGGATTGGATGGAGAACATACGCGATTGGTGCATCTCGCGCCAGATATGGTGGGGGCACAGGATACCGGTTTACTATTGCGCCAGATGTAAGGACAAAAGAGTCATAGTTTCTAGGGTAAAACCTGAAAGGTGCCCGAGGTGTAAATCTCAGGAC
>CAYVIU010000143.1:0-2701 GCA_964451625.1 uncultured Planctomycetia bacterium
GACAGATCAAGCGGTTGTTGTCTCGCTAGCCTGAAGTTGGGCAGTACGGGGACGATTTGACTTCCGCGCTGCCCAGCTACCTACTATCAATCAGGTCAGGTTGGTATTCCTCTCTTATTGCATTAGTAGCCGAAATAAGGCACAAAACTTGAATCGTGAATAAAGCTGGTTGAATTTTAACGTAAGCTGCTGATCTTCCCGCATCTTGGTCTTAAGCCCTCTTAACGCGTGGCTTAGCGCTGAATAGCTGATCCCAAATAGCCGCCCGATTTCATCATTGCTCAGACCACCTGCCTCCCACGGTATCCGCGACGTACATAAATTCATAAGATTATATAAAAATAATTCTATAATAATCTTCGTTATAGCAACATACGCATTTTCTTAAGGCCGCAAATATTATCCCAAAAATGTAATTCAATCAATTTGAAAATTTGTAACAACTTATATTTTTATGAGCGTCCGTAATCTTCACACTAACTTTGTATCTTATCGCGGGGTTCGTTGAGCTAAGTCGCTGCCAGGAATACCATGCAACTTGCTTGTATTTTTTGATGACTGATAAAATAAAAAAAATCGGCTGCGCTTCTTGCGGTCGGTCTTAAGCGTTTTGTTGTGCCTTCTATTCCTCTTCGTATAATCCAGGATAAAGTCTTTTTGCACAATCTGGGCAAATACTATGACTGAACTCTGCTTCTGAATGGTCTCTAATATATGACTCAATTTGATTCCAGTATCCTTTATCGTCACGGATGTTTTTACATGATGCACAGATGGGGAGTAATCCGCTCAACAACTTAACCTTAGTTAACGCTTTTTCAAAGTCTGAGATAAGTTTTTCTCGCTCCCTTTCATTTGCTTTTCGCTCGGATATATCATGAACTATTGAATACAAAACCTTCTGCCCTGCAAGCGTTATTGGACTGCTATAGACCTCAACATCTCTAATTTCACCGCTTGCTAATTTGTGCTGAAAGTTAAAATAATTACGCCTTTCTGTTTTTGCATTTTGCATCTCTTTATGGACTTGTTTCGGAGAAAGCATATTTATGTCCATTATCCTCATTTTTATTATCTGTTCTTTCGTGTATTGATAATATTTGCATGCTGAGGAATTCGCATCTATGATTTCACCAGTCTCAGGGTTAATTATGAGCATCACGGAGTAGTTGTCCTCAAATAAACTTGCATATAACTCCCCAGCATTATCCTCTCGGCCAGACAGCTCTACTACCGTTCTCCGCAATTTATCGAATATGTTTTTTTCAGGCATGTTAAGTCAAGTTTGTTAATTGTTTTGTCAGCACAACGACCGGCATAAGCAGCGGAAAAAGCGCCAGCTTTGGCCTTCTGCCTTAATGCGGAGGTTATACACCTTCTTTCTCTGGATCAAATAGCTTCCTAATGTGATCTTTAATGGCTTCTTCCTCTATTGAAAAAAAGTTAAAAGATTCGAAAAGCGGAGTAGTTATAGAATGCACATCTCGAAATAAAAATCTCTTGATTTCGCTTCATGTTGTGATTTCATAAGTAGAACTAACCGAATCTTGGTGACGTATGTGACTGCTATATATTTTATTTAATCCTTTATGATACCCAATTCTCCTGCCTTCTAACCCTTTCCAAGTAATTTTGATAGCTGCACTTGTGTCCGATATCCGGGACGTAAATTCATAATATTATATAAAAATGGTTCTATAATAATTTATGTTATAGCAACATACGCATTTTCTTAAGGCCACAAATATCCTCTAAAAATGTAATTTAATCAATTTGAAAATTTGTAACAACTCATATTATTATGAGCATCCCCAATCTTTCCCCGATTAATTAATAAGTCAAGAGCGCCCAGCTCCTCTATAGTTATGCCCCCTTAGGCCTGATGGTAATGGTTGGAACGCCTGGTTTGACAAGGGCAATGGTTGCTTGTGCATGGGTCAATATTTCTTTGTTTTCGGGATATTTGACAAGGTAATCTTGAAGCGCTTTTGCTGCGCTTTCATAGATATTTTTGCTTGTATCAGTGAGAAGGAATTTTGTGATCGAGCCTCCGATTTTGGCATATTCATTATCCAAAAGATCGCAGTATTTGGTGTTGCTTTTTTCAGAAATCACAGCTCTGGGATAAGGTGTATAACCTGCCTCGTTCCACTTCTTACTGTTCAATGACAATCGCTCCAACGCTTTGCCAAAACCTGGGTACGTTTGCCCGTAAACTGTTCGCTTAATACTGGTCAACACCATCATTCCGCTGCACTGAGCGCAAGGCTCAAGAGACGTATAAATAGTATGGTCTTTTAGAGAATACCCGCCGACGCGATTCAGATAACCCAACATGAGCCGGACCTCTCCATGCTGCGTCCCATTGGATAAGATTGCGTTACAGTTTCTAGCCCAGTTCACGATACTTCCATCCGGTTCAACAAGGATTGAACCAATATTATGACCACGTTTCTTTTGGCCGGCAACTTGCCAATCGTTCAAAACGACAGCATAGGCAGTGAGCATGTATATTTCATCACGCTCGTTTTGAATCTCTTGGCTTACAGGAGTGACAGTCGCTACAAATGAGGCCACTTGCACCTGAGGAGCGCAAGAAACCACCAAAATCAGCATTACAAAAATCAATAATTGCCTTTGTAGAAACAATTTCATAGCTTCCTCCTTTTTAAGGGAAAATAGATCTGTCCCCTTTTTCGTT
>CAYVIU010000144.1:0-2699 GCA_964451625.1 uncultured Planctomycetia bacterium
AGAGCTATTTGGTGGAATGGGCGATCTAGAAGCAGCCAAGAATATTGCAATAGGGGAGGAACAAACCGATGAAAACCTTAAAAGAATACATGAAAAACTGGTCCAGGCATATGAAGCATTGATCATGTTTGGTGCAACAGAATCCGAGTGGTCACGCGAGAGAGGAGTAAGCGAAGAATTGCGGCTGGCCATGGAAAACCTTGAAAGAATTCTTCGCCGAGACAACGAAACAGAGAGCATCCTCTATCAGTAGAGGAGATTATGCGTGAAGGAATTATAAAAAAGCTCAGGCCCAATCAATACAACACAATGCTATTGCTTGCTGAAATAAAAGAAGAATTCGGCAGGCACTTCGACCTTGGATATACCTGGGTAGACTATCACCTCAGGCCAAACCGATATTATGGAGATATCCACAGAAGTTTATATGATAAATTACTCACGCAAATCTTGCCAGTCAATGACAGGCACTGGGTCGGGTTCGAGCTTGGAGCTTTATTGACTCTGGCTGATGCTGAAGACATGATAAGTGAAATGGAAAAAATTGGGGCTTTGGACGTTGGAAAAATCAGCAGTTTAATAGAGCAACTGTCTGATGAATTGGGACTAGTTTATCCTTTGTTTAACTCCGCAGCAAGTCCTTCCTACAGCCGCAATGCCTTTTTCCTCAATGCATATTTAGCGCAAGTAATCCGTGTTTTTAGCGAAATGGAGAGATGTGAAACAGGAATTGAAGGGCTGGAAGAAATTGGGGTGAGGCTTGAATGTGCCGTGGGAGAACTGCAAGAACTAATGAAAAAATGGACTGTGGACTCGGATAAAACAGATAAGTTGGCGGCCTTGCAAAAAGAATTGCGAGAATTGCGAGGAAGAAAATTAGATCGTATTCATGCAGCATTTTGGAATGATCAAGAAAAGGCTTATGTAGATATTAATTGGTCGGAATTCGAGAGAAGCCTAAAAAGGCTTCTCTTCGTAGATACGTCTTCGTTGTTTAAGCAAATGAACTTCTTCGCAAAAGCCGACCGCGCCCTCAAGAGAATGAAACAATCCTCCACCCACTCCTCGCCCGTGGAGATTCCGGCTAAAATTATCCTGAATGGAAAACCAGCGAGCGAGGAAGAGATAAGGGCGAAAGTAAAAGAAATGCTTCGAGGTGAGTTTATATTTAATGCTAGGGTATGTTACCCAAATTTGTTGACAAAGAGCAGAAGCATCATTGGAATATTGAAGACCCTGAGCCTTCTGAAGAGGTGTTTAAAGGTTTCACGAATACCAATGTCTGGATTAATATAATACCTGAAACACGTCATTCCCGAACGCGGGCTAGGAAGGAAAAGCTCCACAATGATTTCGTAATAATATCAAGGTGCCTTATCAGATATGGTTTTCCGGAATTATTTCCTTTTGACCCAGATGCAGCCGAGGATTTAAGAAACGAGTTACTATTCGATACTGCCCCAAAAACCTTAGGGGAAATAGCCGCCGCACCTCTCATTTCAACCGATACTGGCAGTACTTCGCCGGCTGAACAGTCATCAGCTATCAGTCGTCAGCCTTCAGCTCAAGAAAACCCACAACTCACAACCCACAACGCACAACCCAATCTCCACACTTCACCTGCGGAGTTTAATATGGCAGGGCGGCTCGGTAATGTGATTCAGAGCCTTGAACAAGCAAATGCACCGGTGCGCAAGGAAATGCTTGGGCTATATAACAAGGTTCTGCGACGTCGCCTTCTTGCAGTAAGTAATGCTGCAACGGAATTAAAAGAGGCCCTTAAGCTCGTAACACAACATAGGCAAACTGAGGAAACCCTTAAAAGAATACATGAAAAGCTCGTTTCTGTACGTATGACACTGAAGATGCTAAGGGTCATGAAAAACGAGTGGTCGGGCAAGAGAGAAGTAAGCAAAGAATTAGAAGAGGCATTGGATAATCTCTTAGCAATGGTTGATGATGTTTTTAGAGGGGAATTCATAGTTTATCACCTGGAGCAGATTATTCGCGAAGGAGTCATAAAAAAGATTAGACCTCAGCAATATAGGGCAATGGAACTGCTTACTAAGATAGAAAACGGGCTTCCGGCAGGGTATAATCATCAATTTTGGACGGGGTGGGTATTTTTTCATCTCCGCCCAAGCCGAATCCTCAAAGTCAACTTTGGCGGGCTCTATGATAAACTGCTTACGGAGATTTTACCTGTTGATGAGCTGCAGAATGGCGGAACCAACTGGTCCTACATCTTAATAATGGCTGACCTCTATGACATGATGGAGCAGGCTAGAAAAGAAGGGATTTTAGATATCGTAGGAGTCGATAATGACGTCCAGGAATTACATAATGAATTAAGCTCCTGGAATCCTTCATTCGAATCGTTTGCATCACATTACCATCGCCAGGGTTATTTTGCCAAAGTCTATCTAAGAGAACTGCAACAAACTATCGATACCATACAAGAGACCCGCATAGCTTCTGTCCCGGCATTTGAGGCCAGAAACATACTCGGTGACATAATTGAAGTCGTAGAAAACTTAGTTGATGGGGAAATAAGCCAAAAAGATGCCCCTCGCGTTTTTGCAGGCTTAAAAACAAGATTTTCCGATTTAAAAAGCGAAATCGGAAAAATGAGGGACAGTTTTAAGCCGGGTAACCCTCATTTTGCGCATGATTTTCAGTCAATAGTGGCATCTGACGTT
>CAYVIU010000145.1:0-2695 GCA_964451625.1 uncultured Planctomycetia bacterium
TCTTTTTCATGGGTTTGTTTAAGTAAAGATAATGTCTTTGCCTTTTTCTCATCCCTGACAGCAAAAAATTCATCGCCTGCCTGCGGCACGCCTGACAGGCCTAAAAGTTCTACCGGCATTGAAGGCGGGGCCTCTTTCACATGCGCACCCTTGTCATTTATCATTGCCTTTACCTTGCCATAATAAAGTCCGCTTAATATTACATCCCCCACGCGTAAGGTGCCGTTTTTAACGAGAAGTGTTGTAACCACTCCGCGGCCGGGGGAAAGCTTTCCTTCTATAACAACCCCTCTTGCATGAAGATTGGGATTGGCCTTCAGCTCAAGCATCTCGGCTTCCAGAAGAAGCATTTCAAGGAGCTCTTTTACGCCTTCACCGGTCTTTGCTGAGACAGGCATGGTAATGGTGCTTCCTCCCCAGTCCTCGGGGTGCAGGGCCTGTTCTGCAAGCTGGCGCTTTACCTTATCTATATTGGCACCGGCAAGATCGCATTTATTTATGGCCACAACAATCGGCACATTGGCTGCCTTTGCATGGCTTATGGCCTCTTTTGTCTGAGGCATAATGCCGTCATCCGCTGCCACGACTAAAACCACTATGTCTGTTGCGTTTGCGCCGCGTGCGCGCATCGCGGTGAATGCCTCATGGCCCGGTGTATCTAAAAATGTCACAGCCCCCTTCTCCAGCATAACCTCGTACGCGCCTATGTGCTGTGTAATGCCGCCTTTTTCCTTGCCGGCAACGTTTGTCTTCCTTATATAGTCCAGGAGTGAAGTCTTTCCATGGTCAACATGGCCCATCAGTGTAACAACAGGCGGCCGGATTGCCTCGCCCCCGATTTTTCTTGTGTCTTCAAGGTCTTTTAATAATTCCTCTTCAATAGTAGGAGGTTTTTTAATCTCATACCCGTAGTCGGCTGCTATATCTTTAACGATTTCCTCAGTCAGGGATTTGTTTATATTGGCAAATATCTTTTTTGCCATTAGTTTCTTGATAAGCTCGCTGGGCTTTATAGAAAGCCTCACCGAAAGTTCTTTTACCGTTAACGGGATTTTGACCTCGAGCGGCTTAAGAAGCTTTTTTTCTTCCTTGGGTTTTTCCTCAACCTTTTCTTTTTTGACTCTTTCTACGGCCTTTTCCTTGTGAGCCTTCTCAGGTTTTTTCTTAGGTCTTTCTTTAACCTTTTTCTCTTTAAGAGCAGGCTTAACCTTAGCCTTGGCCTTTAGTTTTTCGCGCACAATCTCGGCAGCCTTATCATCCAGATTGGACATGTGGCCTTTAGCATCAATCTTAAGGGCGTGTAGTTTTTCTACCAGCTCTTTACTCGATAATCCCAATTCCTTTGCTAATTTGTGTACACGTATGCTCATTGTTTATCCTTCTTGTGCTGATTTTAATATCTTCTCAGCTGTCTTTTTCCCTATGCCAGGCAATTTAAGCAACTCTTTAAGCGACAACTCCTTCAATTTCTCGATCGAGTCTATGCCATTGTCCTTAAGTGTCTGGTACGTCTTCTTTCCCACGCCTTCCAGCTTGGAAAGTGAAGGGGCCTTTGGTGTTTTGATTTTCTTCTTAGTCTCTTTCTTGGTTTCTTTTTCAACTTCTTTTTTAGCTGCTTTTTTAGTTGCTTTTTTAGCGGCCTTCTCTTTTTTCTTCGGCTTTTTCTCTTTTTCTTCCTCTTTCTGGGACTTGCCTCTGACATCAACATCCCAGCCTACAAGCTTTGATGCAATCCTTACATTTTGGCCGTGCTTTCCTATGGCCAGAGAAAGCTGATCGTCATTTACTATGACCTCGAGATTATTTTTCTCTTTATTCACATTTACAGTGGCTACCTCGGCAGGGCTGAGTGCGGCCTTGATATATTCCTTAATATCAGGGCTCCATCTTACAATGTCTATCCTCTCGCCGTGAAGCTCCCTCACTATATTCTTCACCCTCTGGCCCCTCATGCCTACGCATGCGCCTACAGGGTCAACCTTTTCGTCTTTCGAAAGGACCGCAATCTTGGTGCGCTCTCCCGCTTCTCTGTATATGGCCTTTATCTCCACTATGCCTTCGTATATCTCAGGGACTTCCATCTCGAACATCTTCTTTACAAGCCCTGCGTTTGTCCTGGAAAGGACTATCTGCGGACCGCGGGGTGTCTTTTTGACATCCATCAGATATGCCCTGATCGGCTCTCCCTGCCTGTAGCTCTCTTTGCGTGACTGCTGAGAGCGGGGAATGATTCCCTCTGCCTTACCAAAGTCCACAATGATGGTACCCCTGTCAAAGCGGTGTACATTCCCGCTTATGATGCCGCCTATCCTCTTCTGATATTCCTCAAAGATCACATCGCGCTCTGCCTCGCGTATCTTCTGTATCATGACCTGCTTTGCTGTCTGCGCAGCAATGCGGCCGAATTCCTCGGACTTTATCTCTTTTCCATCGCTGAAGACCTGTATCTTGCCGGTAGACTTGTCTATCTTTACAGAGATCTCCTCTTCCGACTTCTTGCCTACTATCTTGCGCGCTGCGCTCACGAGGGCACTCTCTACCGCAGCAAAGAGTACTTCACGTGAAATCCCTTTCTCACGCTCAATATGTTCTAATACTGTAATTAACTCAGACTTCATCATATCTTTATCTCCAGTCTAGCCTTTGAAATTTTATTTAATGGTATCTTCACGTTGTCTACCGTGACTGTTTCCTC
>CAYVIU010000146.1:0-1500 GCA_964451625.1 uncultured Planctomycetia bacterium
ATAATTACCATAATGCAAGTAAAAATAACCAGCTTTTTGATGTTTTACGCTATTTCGTACGTAACTCGTTATGGGATAATGGGTTAAGTGAGAAAATGTATCGAGGCTAAGCTTCGGTACATTTTGAAGGGGTTTTTGGCATTGCGAGTGAGACATTAATTTTTTTTGCGCTATCTATTGGCCGAGCAAGCCTGCTTGTGAGCAGCCCTGCTTTCGACCGTAGAATTTAACAATTTGCGAATTAAAAAAATGTAGGTTTCCATTAACATGCGTATGAGCAATTCCTTGCCAGGCCTTTGTTTATCTACTGTGCCTGGCCCCTTTTTTAATGAGCAAATTGTATAAATTCAAGGGAGAAAGCCTTAACACAATTTTTTGAGTGGCTGAGAGCAAGCAGGCTTGCTCGGCCTATTTTAGAGGAATTTGGAGTAGGTGTAGTGGGGGTGGGGATGGCCGTGGCGGGCTATGTCTTGGATGGTGACACAGTCTATGCTTTTAGCTGACTTTTATAATACTGGTAACACTTCTTACAGATGCCGTTTTTCTCGGTCCAGTTCGGGTGGGTTTTCTTGATCTCATCAACTATGTGGACCTCCGTATGGGAAATGTCAACCTTGGCATCCCTGGGCAACTTCATACTGCATACCGGACAAACAAAATCCATGCTCATGTCTTTATCCGCATTTGGTATAGCCGCATTGAAGAGAGCATACCTGGCATCCTTCTATGTGTATAAGGGCGCTGCCGCAGTCCGGGCATACGCCGACAACATTTCTGGCTTTAAGCTTTGTGGCTACAGATGTTGAATCCGAGGAGTTTTTAAAGGCCTTGGTTGTAGTGTTGTCTGACGGTTCTGTATCAGCGGCCTCATCTTTCTTTTCTTCTTTCTCTCCGAGGCGCCTCTCTATAACGCGGGCTATGGCATCAGAGCAGGAGAAGATCCTGCCGCCCTTTTCCCAGCTGGGTGACGGGCACCTTATACCCCTGAGCTGGTCTACTACGGGTTTTATATCTATGCCTGACCGCAGTGCCAGGGAAAGCAGTCGTCCTATGGCCTCAAGCTGGCTTGCTGCACAGCCGCCGGCCTTACCCATCTGCATGAATACCTCAAACGGATGGCCTTCTTCGTCCTGGTTTATGGTGACATAAAGCGTGCCGCAGCCTGTCCCTATCTTTGTAGTGGTACCGGTTATTACGTTTGGACGGGGCTTGGGAGAGAGCTTTTGTTGTTCTTTGGCCTTTGTCTTTCCGGCTTTGTCTTCAGTGCCTGACCCTATGTTTAAGACCTGTTCTTCTCTTGATTTGTCACGATAGATGGTTACACCTTTACAGCCGAGTTTATGTGCAAGACGGTATGTCTTTTCCACATCAGCTGTCTGGGCCTCCTGCGGGAAGTTTATGGTCTTGGATACAGCATTATCAGAGTGCCGTTGGAAAGCGGCCTGTATTTTTATATGCCACTCAGGAGAAATATCATGCGATGTGACAAATACCCTTTTT
>CAYVIU010000146.1:1510-2667 GCA_964451625.1 uncultured Planctomycetia bacterium
GGGCGTAATAGCTCCTTGTCTACTTTTCGTTGTTATGTCTTCCGGAACCTCTTCAATGTGCTGGACGCTGCCTTTTTGGGCCAGTTCTTTTATTAATTTTTTGCTCCAGAAGCCTTTTTCTTTGGCTATTCTTTCAAAGGCCTGGTTTACTTCAGGGAGCTTATCCTTGTCCATTACCTGTTTATAATAAACAAGTGCGAACAATGGCTCTATGCCGCTGGAACAACTTCCTATAATACTCAATGTGCCTGTCGGGGCTATGGTGGTCAGGGTTGCGTTTCTTTGTTCGGAGCCGTTGGGTTTATCAAATACGCTTCCTTTAAAATTCGGGAAAAGGCCTCTTTCCTTTGCAAGGTCACTCGATGCCTTTCTTGCCTCCTCTAACACAAAACCCATTACTTTGTCTGCCATCATTACTGCTTCATCAGAATTGTAGGGAATGCCGAGTGCGATAAGCATATCGGCAAAGCCCATTATACCTAATCCGATCTTGCGGTTTGACTTTGTCATTTCCTCGATTTTCTTAAGCGGAAAATTATTCATATCTATGACATTGTCCAGAAAATGCACCGCGGTCTTCACGGTCTTATTGAGCTTATTCCAGTTAATCTCCCCATCGGAAACCATTCTGGAAAGATTTACACTTCCAAGGTTACAGCTTTCGTATGGCAAAATTGGTTGTTCACCGCAAGGATTAGTTGATTCTATTTCACCGACAAGAGGTGTTGGATTATCTTTGTTAAGTCTATCTAAAAAGATAATGCCAGGTTCTCCATTCTTCCATGCCATTCTTATTATCAGATTAAAAACTTCTCTGGCATTTAATTTTTGTACAACTTTATGAACATGGGGATCTATAAGTTCGTAATCTTCTCCAGCGACTACTTTATCCATAAAGTCTTCTGTGATTCCTATAGAGATATTAAAGTTTGTAATATCCTTGTCATTTTCTTTGCAAGTAATAAACTCTAAAATATCAGGGTGATCTACTCTTAAGATTCCCATATTTGCCCCCCGACGGAAACCTCCTTGACGCACAGCCTGTGTTGCTGCTTCGAACACCTTTAAAAATGAAAAAGGGCCGCTTGCAACTCCTCCAGTTGATTTAACAGCAGAAATTTTCGGACGTAGGCGTTAAAAAGAACAACCCGTACCTC
>CAYVIU010000147.1:0-2641 GCA_964451625.1 uncultured Planctomycetia bacterium
ATTATTTTCAGCAATAATTGCACTATCTTTAGGCCTTCTTGCCTCAAATAATTCTGCGACTCTCGGCAAACCTCCTGTTATATCTTTCGTTTTGGTTATGACTCTCGGAGTTTTTGCAAGAACGTCTCCTGCTTGGATTTCTTTTTTATCGTCAACAATTATATGCGCGGCTGATGGAATCGGATAAATTGCCATTACTTCATTTTGTTTATTTACTATAACAATCTGTGGGTGATATTCTCCTTTTTGCTCGAGTACAACCCTTTTCGCCAATCCAGTCGCTGGATCGATCTCGCGGTGTATAGTCACGCCTTCCTTTATATCTTCATACCTGACAATACCTCCTATCTCGCTTAAGATAGGTGATGTATAAGGATCCCAGCGCACAAAGATTTGCCCTTTCTCAACCATCTCGCCTTCTTCAATTGAAATGACTCCGCCCTGAGGCGCTATATGCCTTTCCAGCTCCCTACCACTTGCATCGCTTAAGCTAATCTGGCCATTTCTATTTAAGACGATAAAGCCTGCTCCGGATGTATTTTTAACTATTTTTAGGTTGTGATACTTTACTTCACCTTCGGTTTTTGCCTGGATAAAAGACTGCTCAATAATACGCGAAGCGGTTCCGCCTATATGGAACGTCCTCATGGTAAGCTGGGTACCCGGCTCTCCTATTGACTGTGCGGCAATAATTCCTACTGATTCGCCCAGCTCTACCAGTTTCCCACTGGCAAGGTTCCTTCCGTAACACCTCGAGCATACGCCCTGTTTTGCTTCGCATGTTAATACAGACTTAATCCTGATCTTTTCTATGCCTGTTTCCTCAATTTTTTCTGCTTTTTCTTCGGTAATTTCCTGACCCGCCTCTACAATTATGGTATCAGTTACTATATCAACAATATTATCCAGGGCAACCCTTCCAATGATTCTCTCTTTCAGGCTAACAACCACTTCATCGCCTTCAATTATCGCGCTAACAGTGATTCCGTTAAGCGTGCCGCAATCTTCCTCAGTAGTAATTACATCGTGGGAGACATCTATAAGCCTTCTTGTAAGATACCCTGAATCAGCAGTCTTAAGAGCTGTATCAGCAAGCCCTTTTCTTGCTCCATGAGTAGAAATAAAATACTCAAGAACTGTTAACCCTTCGCGGAAATTAGCTGTAATAGGATTCTCGATAATCTCTCCTGAAGGTTTTGCCATTAAACCACGCATACCGGCTAATTGCCTGATCTGCTGACGTGAGCCGCGGGCACCTGAATCAGCCATCATGAATACAGGATTAAAGGTATCCAGCTGTTTGAATATCAGATTTGATACCTCATCAGTTGTATGTGTCCATATATCAATAACCTTGTTATATCTTTCACCGTCAGTAATAATGCCGTTTCTATATTGTTCTTCTACTTTAGAAACCTCGTTTTTTGCTTTTTTTAGGCAATCTTCTTTTTCCGGAGGGACTTTAAGATCGTCCATAGCAATTGATATGCCGGCCAGGGTTGCGTTCTCAAAACCTATCTTCTTAAGTTTGTCTAACAGTCCTATAATTGCTTGATGGCCAAACTGCTTGTAGCAATCCGAGATTATTCCGCTGATTCTTGATTTATCAAGCACATCATTTACAAACTTAGAGCCTTTAGGCAGAAGCTGATTAAATACAAGCCTGCCGGCTGTTGTATCAATAATCTTTTTCTCCGCAACTCTTATTTTTATCTTGGCATGGAGTTCTATTTCGTTATCGTAATAGGCTATCAAGGCCTCGTCTATACAGCTGAAAAGTTTGCCTTCTCCCCTGGCACCGTCGCTAATTTTCGTAAGGTAATAACAGCCTAAAACTATATCCTGTGACGGAGTGTCAATAGGCCGGCCATTACTTGGTGAGAAAATATTATTTACGCTCAACATAAGTATACGCGATTCCATCTGCGCTTCAGCACTCAAAGGCACGTGAACCGCCATCTGGTCACCGTCAAAATCGGCATTAAAAGCAGCGCACACTAAAGGATGAATTCTTATAGCTTTTCCTTCAATAAGCCTGGGCTGAAATGCCTGTATGCCTAATCTATGCAGTGTCGGGGCTCTGTTTAATAAAACCGGGTGGTCTTTTATAACTTCATCCAGAATATCCCATACTTCTTCTTTTGCTTTTTCTACCATCCGCTTTGCGCTTTTTATAGTATGAACAAAACCGCGCTCTTTAAGCTTTCTTATAATAAACGGCTCGAAAAGCTCCAGCGCCATTTCTTTAGGAAGCCCACATTCGTGCAGCATTAAATCAGGCCCTATAACAATAACCGAACGGCCCGAATAATCCACTCTTTTTCCTAATAGATTCTGTCTGAACCGGCCCTGTTTGCCCTTAAGCATATGGCTTAAGCTTTTTAACGGACGGTTGCCTGTGCCCAAAACAGCTCTTCCATGCCTGCCGTTATCCAGCAGTGCATCAACAGCTTCCTGAAGCATCCTTTTTTCATTGCGTATTATAACTTCGGGCGCCTTAAGTTCCAGAAGTTTTTTAAGGCGGTTGTTTCTATTAATAACCCTTCTATATAAATCATTGAGATCACTCGTAGCAAACCTGCCGCCCTCCAGCGGAACCAATGGCCTTAGGTCCGGAGGTATAACAGGAATCATATCTAAA
>CAYVIU010000148.1:0-1257 GCA_964451625.1 uncultured Planctomycetia bacterium
TCTCTTTCCCGCGGAGAAATTCAGTGTATAGGCGCAACGACCCTGGATGAATACAGAAAGTATATAGAAAAAGACGCTGCCCTTGAGAGGAGATTCCAGACAATAATGGTGGATCCTCCCGCCGTAAAGGAGACAATAGAGATCCTTAAAGGATTGCGCGACAAATATGAAGCGCATCACAAGGTAAAGTATACTGATGCCGCGCTCGAGGCGGCAGCCACACTGTCAGACCGCTATATAAGCGGGCGTTTTCTCCCTGACAAGGCCATAGACCTGATCGATGAGGCAGGTTCCCGCGCAAAATTATCCACCATGGTTGCCCCCGAGGGAATGAAAAAGGTTGAGGAGAAGATTTCCTCCATAAAAAAAGAAAAAGAGGCGTCTGTGAAGAGGCAGGACTTTGAAACTGCCGCCAAATGGAGAGATGAAGAGAGAAAGGCCAAGGAAGACTTTAAAAAGGAAGAAAAACGCTGGAAGGAAGAAAAGACCCATATAGCCGTTAAGGTTACCGACGAAGATATAGCAACTATTGTTTCCAAGTGGACAGGCATTCCCCTCCTCAAGTTAGAAGAAAAAGAGACTGAAAAGTTCCTCAAGATGGAGGAGGGGATACATAAAAGGGTGATTGGCCAGGATGAACCAATCAAGGCTATAGCCCATGCAGTGCGGCGTTCACGCGCAGGCATCAAGGATCCAAAACGGCCCATAGGGTCTTTTGTGTTTCTCGGGCCTACGGGCGTGGGAAAGACACTCCTTGCCCGTGCGCTTGCAGAGTTTATGTTCGGCGATGAAAGTGCGATGATACAGCTTGACATGTCTGAATACATGGAAAAATTCAATGTATCAAGGCTTGTAGGCGCTCCCCCGGGATACGTTGGCTACGAAGAAGGAGGACAGCTTACTGAAAAGGTAAGGCGCCGCCCTTATTCAGTGGTTCTTCTGGATGAAATAGAAAAGGCGCATCCGGATGTCTTTAACCTTCTTCTTCAGATACTTGAAGAGGGACGCCTTACCGATTCATTCGGAAGAAAGGTGGATTTTAGAAATGTAATTCTCATCATGACATCCAACATAGGCGCAGAGACCTTAAGAAAACAGGGCTCCATAGGCTTTAAGTCGCCAAAAGAAGAAGTCACCTATCAGGAAATGAAGAAACGCCTTCTTGAAGAGGTGAAGAAGACATTTAAGCCGGAATTCTTAAACAGGGTGGACGACATCATAGTATTCCGCCAGCTTACAAAGGACAACCTCACGGGC
>CAYVIU010000148.1:1267-2635 GCA_964451625.1 uncultured Planctomycetia bacterium
AGTTGAGCTTGAAGTGGATGAAGTTAAGAAACGCCTGATTGACAAAGGCATAGAGATTGAACTGACAAAAAAAGCGGAGGAGTTTCTGGTTGAGAGAGGGTTTGACCAGGTATTCGGCGCAAGGCCGCTTAAACGGACCATACAGAGATTTCTTGAAGACCCGCTGGCAGAAAGGATTATTGCCAGTAAATTCAAAAAAGGAAAAAAGATAAAGGTAGACGCCAAGGCGGATTGTTTAACATTTAACTAAAAAAGGATAACGGAATGAAAGATTATCTTCTGAGGCTGGGAGCGCGTTTCCTGAACGCGGTCTATTACATCGGGGGAGTAACAACGCTGTTTGGCCAGACCCTTGCCTGGGTGCCGTCCAGGCCCATAAAACGGAAACAGATCATGAGCCAGATGTTAAAGATAGGTGTGTACAGCCTTCCGATTGTATTCCTTACGAGTTTATTTACCGGGATGGTTCTCGCATTTCAAAGCGCGTATCAGATGCAGAAGATGTCGGCCGAAATGTACATCGCAAGCCTTGTGTCGTTGTCCATGGTGAGAGAGCTTGGCCCTGTACTTACGGCCCTTATTGTTGCAGGGAGAGTCGGCGCCTCTATCACGGCAGAATTGGGAACCATGAGAGTTACCGAGCAGATTGACGCGCTTGAGACACTGGCGAGCAACCCTGTAAAGTATCTTGTGGTGCCGAGGTTCTTAGCGCTTTTGTTCATGCTGCCCATCCTTACAGTGTATGCAGACTTTGTCGGCATATTGGGAGGGTGCCTTGTAGGAGTCGCCAAACTTGGGATTTCCTCGAGCATGTACTTTAAGATGTCGTGGGATCCCCTGGTTTACAAAGATGTCTTTACAGGCCTTGCAAAGGCTGTTTGTTTTGCAGTCATCATATGTGTTGTGGCATGTTTTGAGGGGATGAGGACAGAAGGCGGAGCCGAAGGCGTGGGCAAAGCTACCACCTCCTCCGTAGTCATATCATTTATATTTATTATCGCAGCAGACTGTTTGATAACCGCGCTTTTCTATTTTGCATTTTAGGTGTAGATATGATAGAAATCATAAATTTATGTAAATCATTTGCGGATAAGCAGGTCCTGAGCAACCTGAACCTCAATATAAACACCGGGGAGACGACTCTCATCATAGGCCGTTCAGGCTGCGGAAAGAGCGTGCTTTTAAAACACATAGTCGGGATACTCAAACCTGATTCGGGCCAGATCATAATTGACGGAGTAGACATAACAAAGCTTGAGGGAAAAGGCCTGAACAGCTTCCGCATGAAATTCGGCATGCTCTTTCAGGGCGCGGCATTGTTTGATTCCCTGACGGTGGGCGAAAACGTGGGATTTGCCCTTATAGAGC
>CAYVIU010000149.1:0-2601 GCA_964451625.1 uncultured Planctomycetia bacterium
ACTCAATGCCGCAAACGAAGAAGCAGTTAGCCGCTATTTAGATAGAACTCTTGATTTTACCGATATACCAAAGCTGATAACAGCTGTACTAAAAAAACATAAACCTTGCGCAAGCCCGAAACTCCCGGATATTATCAGAGTTGATAAATGGGCACGCGAAGAAGCCGGAAAGTTTAAGAGGTAATAATGAGCATGTTAATATTTATTATAGTCCTGGGTATCCTTATCCTGGTGCATGAGTTCGGGCATTTCATAACAGCCAAAAGAAACGGTGTAAGGGTAGAGACCTTTTCTCTCGGGTTTGGCCCTAAAATAGTGAGTATAAAAAAGAATGATACCGAATACCGCCTCTCAGCCATCCCGCTCGGAGGATATATAAAGATGGCAGGCGAAAGCCATGCCGACAATCCAAGTGGTGAAAAATGGGAATTCCTTTCAAAGAGCGTGTGGCAAAGATTCAAGATTGTCATAAGCGGCCCGCTCCTGAACTATATCCTCGCATTTTTTATATTTTCTATTGTCTTTATGATGGGCATTCCCATGCCCGAGAATACAAACCGCATAGGTTCCTTACTAAAAAACTATCCTGCCCTTGAAAGCGGAATACAGAAAGGCGATGCCATCATAGCCATAGACGGAGAAAAGACAAAAGACTGGGAAGGGTTAGTCAGAATACTCCATAAAAAGACCGAAGGAAATGTTGCACTTACAATCCAGAGAGATGGAAAAAAGTTTGATATTAACCTAAAACCAAACGTTGAAAAGAGGTTTATCTCAGGCAAAGGAGAAAAGATAGCGCTGATAGGCATAAGGCCTGCGTACACCATAAAAAAATACTCTATTTTTGAATCTATCAAAATGGGGATACAAAAACTTATCACTTTAAGTATCCTTACCTTAAAGGCGATAGGCTATATGATAACAGGAAGGCTTTCACCTAGGCAGGTGACAGGCCCCATAGGCATATTTGTAATGACAGGGGAGATGGCAAAGCTCGGGTTTATATATTTATTGGATTTTGTAGGGCTCATAAGCGCATCTTTGGCCATATTTAATATTCTCCCCATACCCGTCTTAGACGGAGGCCACATAGTATTTTTGGCAATAGAAAAGATAAGGAGAAAACCTTTAAGTTTCAAGGCCCAGGAGAATGCTGTGCAGGTAGGAATGTATCTTCTCATAGCATTGATGCTTTTTGTCATTGTTAGCGACATTTCCAAATTTGAAATTCTTGAAAGGATTACGGGGTTATTCAAGAAATGATAAAACGAAGAAAGACAAGACAGATAAAAATAGGGAATGTAAAAGTGGGCGGCACAGCCCCCATCTCCATTCAGTCTATGACAAAGACACCTACGGACAACGTCGGTGCCACAGTAAAACAAATAAAAAAACTTGAAGCCGCAGGCTGTGAAATCGTAAGACTGGCCGTAAAAAATGAAAACTCTGCAAAGGCAATAAGCAAAATAAAGGCAAAAACCAAAATCCCTTTAGTTGCGGATGTACACTTTAATTATAAACTGGCACTTGAATCAATAAAACAGGGTGCGGACGCGATAAGACTCAACCCCGGAAACATAAAAAACAAAACTCATATCAAAGAAATCCTAAAACTCGCAAAATCCAAAAAAATCCCCATAAGAATAGGCGTAAATTCAGGCTCCCTTTCAAAACCGGGCATAATGGTGAAAGGAGTGCTCGATTACTTAAAATTATTTGCAAGCATGCACTTTCGTGATATAATCATATCGTTAAAGTCATCAGATGTATTTGAAACCATTGAGGCAAACAAAAGAATTGCCGCCAAGTGCAACTACCCTATACACCTGGGAGTCACTGCAAGCGGCCTACCGCAGGAAGGCCTCATAAAGTCGGCCATAGGAATGGGAAGCCTTCTTTTGGGCGGCATCGGAGATACAATAAGAGTTTCTTTGACAGCTGATCCTACAGAAGAAATCAAGGCAGCAAAGGCCATCTTAAAATCATTAGGCCTGCGCCGCTTCGGTCCGGAGATCATTGCCTGCCCGACGTGCGGCAGGTGCCAGGTTGATTTAATTGGTATAGTAAAAAACCTGGAGAAAAACATTAAATCAAAAAGGCCCGTTAGGATAGCTGTAATGGGCTGTGAAGTAAACGGCCCTGGTGAAGCCAGGGAAGCTGATATCGGAATCGCAGCAGGAAAAAATTCCGGCATATTATTCAAAAAAGGTAAAATAGTAAAAAAGATAAAAGAAAAAGATTTCGTAAAAGAAATCACGGAGAATATTAAATGAAGTGGTCAAAGGCCTTTATTCCAACCTTAAAAGAAGACCCATCTGATGCAGAAGTCATAAGCCACAAACTTATGGTGCGCGCAGGCCTCATACGAAAACTGGGTGCAGGAGCGTACACCTATCTCCCTACAGGATTAAAAGTTTTAAACAAAGTCTCCGATATCGTAAGAGAGGAAATGAATGCCCTCGGAGCCCAGGAAATACTCATGCCCGCAATACAACCGAAAGAATTATGGGATAAGACCAACAGATTCAAACTCCTCGGAGATGTTTTAATAACCTATAAAGACAGGCATGGAAAGATCAACGTTCTTGGCCCTACCCATGA
>CAYVIU010000150.1:0-2565 GCA_964451625.1 uncultured Planctomycetia bacterium
CGGCCAATGATAAGGTCGCTAAAGCCATGATTTTGGCGGTATATAGCATGCATGACAGCTTCTTTCGGGCCGGCGTAGAACATCTTGATGTTCAGCCCGATTAAATGAATGCGTTCGCTCATATCATTGCTGTTTTCTCCCCAAAATGCCGCATCTTTGTCGCCGTCCCCAATGAGATTTTCCTGAATTAGAGCTTCATAAGTTTTCATGCGCACCTCGGAGGGAACATCATCACTCTTGGTCTTTCCTACCAGAGGATTTAAGGCAATACCTGCTGACAATCCTTTTTTCATCAGTTTTTCAAGTGCATGAACCATTACATATTCGTGGGCACGATGCAGCGGATTTCTGGTCTGAAAGGCGACAATCCTTTGCCATTTACGTTCTTGAAAAAGCAGGCGGGTTTCTTCAGGGGTGAGCATATATTTTCCGTATACAGGATGCCGATGCTGCGAGAGCGCCCATATCCTTCCACCCATAAGAAACTCTCGTTCGTCATTCATCGTAATACGAACACCGGGGTGGTCTTTGCGGTCAGTGCCGTATATGGATTTGTTATAGCGATGCTTATCAAAGAGATAGAGATCGTTTATTTCAATAATACCGATGATTTTGCCATGTTCATCTTTTACTGCGACGGTCTCCCCGATTTCAAATGATTCGTTCTCTTGTTTAGACATGGGAAATGCCAGGGGTATTGTCCAGGCATATTTTTTTCCATTGCGCACAATGAATTCTTTGTCTAATACGGAATAGAACTCTTTTTTATTCATGGGGCCTTCTAAGGGAGAGAGCGTGCCATCGGCTATTCGATAAAAGGTGGCCAGGTCCTCATTACTGATCGTATATACCTTGTGCTTTAATGCCTGTTTTTTGAAATACTCTCTTTCCACTTCATGAACGTTTCGGTTAATGAGCCCGCATCCTCCGTGGGCCAGTAAAATAGTTTCTTTCTTCATTTTTTTCTCCTTTTAAATGCCTACCTGCGTGTAAGATTTATCGCTATTTAATATATTTTAATACAATATTTTACATGTAAATAAATGCGGGTTCATACGATGAACCCGCAAGCGCACGATCTTATTATATTATGGACTGTATCTCATGTCAAGATAAAAAACTAACTTTTTTATTATTTACGGACTCTTCAGTTATTTAATTCATCCGCCAGTCTCTTGCCGCTGGCAATGCTCTGGTCCATATTAAGATATTCCCATTCTCCGAATCTGCCGCAGGGATAAATATCATATTCCTTAAGATAGGAGTGGATAACCCCTACATTTTTACCATGAGAAAGGTCATAAATAATATAGGCGTACTTTATATCAAGCGCGTTATTGACTAAAATCCTGTCATCCTGCCTGATTATCTTTGCCTCAATCAATCCTCTGATGGCCTTCTCTCTCATGCTGTCTTTATCTATGGGCCTGTGTTTGGAATAGGCGATTTCACAGGATATCGAGCTCTTGCCCGGAGGCGTAGTTGATTTTGAGAAATTCATGGGAAAGCTGATTCGGTGAAAGACAAATTCATCTTCATAAAAGTAAAGCCAGTGATAATCACTGATCTTTTCCCTGTCTATTCCCAGATTGACGCAAAAAATGGAGGTGTATTCCAGGTCCTGCGCCGCCTTTTTTACCCTTGGAGGCATATCCTTTATTAAGTTGACAATTTCGGGAAGCGGCAAAGTTGAAATCAGCCTGTCGTATGGTACATTCAATGTATTGTTAAATTCCACTGTTTTCTTCTTGGGAAAAACGCTTGTCGCCTCCATGTTAAGATGGATATTCTTCACTCTTTTAGATAAAGAAATTGGCAGGGGCTCTATGCCTCCTCTAATAGGATACCAGAAATCCTTGTTAAATCCGGCCCTCCTGGAAGTATTTATCAGCGCCCCCTCCAGTATCATTTTCAGATCAGGCTGGGGGATTCTGCGCT
Organism: uncultured Planctomycetia bacterium; assembly: GCA_964451625.1. GTDB lineage: Bacteria > Omnitrophota > Gorgyraeia > JABMRJ01 > CAYVIU01 > CAYVIU01. The sequence continues at coordinate 1,939 of CAYVIU010000150.1, forward strand.
CTATCCAGTCGAAATTCATCGTTGAAGGATCCACAGTCCAGATCTTCTTCGCATAGGGAATCATCAAATTTTCGGTTATGCCCTTTCCGAAGTTTTTATACATCCACTCTTCATAATTTGCCGGATTGACTTTTGGTTTGTTTATAGATGCGAAAAGGGCGTCTCTCAGACATCTCAGCGTTAGGGATATGGGTAGGCCGTAGAGATGGGCCTGGAAAGGAAACATTGTATAACAATCGAATCTCTTGTGGTATATGCCGGCTTCCCTGTTCTTTATAGATATGTTACCGGCGAGCAATTCCTGGATAAGCCCTGAGGTGTATGGGTCAATAGAATATAAAATATGCGGGCCATAATCAAAGGTAAAGCCATCAATCGCAACTGAGCAGCATAATCCCCCGATTTTGGAGTCTCTTTCATATATGTTGCTTTCGCTTTTCAAGTGATATGTAGTACTTAAACCGGATAATCCTGCGCCCAAAATGATATTATTCTTCATTGTTGCCTATATCGGTCATTCAGATAGCTTATTATAGAGCCAGGCTATCAGAAGCCCTGCAATACCGGCATCAACAAATCCCCAGATGCCTCCCAGGATACTCCCCAGGATCGTGGCCTTGTATCCTA
>CAYVIU010000151.1:0-2553 GCA_964451625.1 uncultured Planctomycetia bacterium
ACAAGCTCGATTAGGGTATAACCAAACCTACTCTGTTTCTTCCTCCCAATTTGCAACATCATCTTCGCCGCCGGCTGTTTTGTCCCTTCCATATGAGTACAGGTCGTATGAATCTTTATTATGCTCGCCTGGGAATTTGTATTCGTAGGGCTCGCCCCACGGGTCCTGAGGCCTTCTTTTCAAATACGGCCCGTTCCAGTTGATCGGAGCCGGCGAGGGCTCGCGCATAAGCGCGTCAAGGCTTTGAGGATAAGTGCCATTATCTAATTCGTAAAGGTCTAATGCAACGGATATATTTGCCTCAATATCAGCCCTTGCCGCGGCTACTCTCGCCTGCTCGCTGCGCCCTACTAAGCGGGGTATTACCATCGCGCTTAATACTCCGATTATAATTACGACCAGCATAATTTCGATTAAGGTAAAACCTTTTTTATTCATTTTCCTCCCCCTATTTTTAACGAGCGATTATGTTGATCTGGAATATCGGCAATAACATTGAGATTACTATAAAACCTACAATTATTCCCATTGATAAAATCATTAACGGCTCTAGGAGACTCGTCATAACTTTTACAGCGTTGTCCAGCTCCCTATCATAAGCGTCAGAAACTTTAAACATGGACTTCTCAAGCTGTCCCCCTTCTTCGCCGACTGAAAGCATATTTATAACAAAAGCGGGAAAATACTTCCCTTTGGAAAGCCCGGATGTAAGGCTATTGCCGTCGTGAACAGCCTTATAGGCAATATCCATGTCTTTACGCAAAGCATCATTCTGCATTGTGTCCCGGACAACTTCTAAGCTTTCTAGGATAGGCACGCCGTTGGCAAATAGCGTCCCGAGAGTGCGGGAAAAACGCGCAATTTCAGCCCTGCTTATAAGAGCTCCGAATATTGGCATTCCCAGTTTCATTCGGTCAATGTAAAGCTTTCCCTCTTTTGTTCTCGCGACTCTTTTATACAGAATTATTGCTATCACAATAAAGCTTAATAGAAACGGCCAATAGTCAACAGTAAAATCACTTAAATTAACCAGTATTGCCGTGGGTATAGGCAGCGCCTGGCCGAGGTCCTCAAACATGCCGACAATCTTAGGAATTACAAATGTTATGAGGACCACTATTGTAATAATTCCTACGCTCGCCATAACAGCTGGATACGCTAAAGCACTTTTTACTTTATTTTCCAGCTGCAGCTGGGTTTCGGCAAATTCTGCGAGACGGTTTAATATAACTTCGAGTGCGCCCCCTGTTTCGCCTGATTTTGCCATAGCGACGTATAATTTGGAAAAAATCCTGGGATGCAGCTTGGTCGCTTCGGAAAAAGGCATGCCGTCCTCGACGCGGTCGCGGATATCGGCTATTATAAGTTTGAAGTATTTATTTTCGGTCTGGTTGTGTATTACCCGCAGGGCATTGGCAAGTGTAAGGCCGGAATCCAATAGATCCGCTAACTGTCTTGTAAAAACTGCCAGGTCGTGTAGTTTTATCCGCTTAAAAAGGATTATTCTTTTGCCGGCATCTATGTTCTCCGCTGTGTGTTTTGATATGGCAATGGGGAAAAATCCCATTCTGCCGAGTTTGGCTACAACTGCCTGTTCGCTCTCCGCCTCAATTACTCCGGTTACTATTTTTTTTGGGCCCTGTTTTGCTTTATAAGTAAATCTCGGCACTCTTAATTTTCCTCGCTTACTCTTATCACTTCGCTCGGGGTCGTAAGGCCCATCTTTATTTTTTCCCAACCGTCCTGTCTTAATGTCCTCATGCCTAATGTAAGCGCTTTCTTTTTTATCTGCGCTGCAGAGGTACGAGTTAAAACCATGTCCCGCATTTCTTCATTCATAACTATTATTTCATAAACGGCGGTGCGGCCTTTGAAGCCTGTGAATTTGCATGCTTCACAGCCTTTCCCTTCGTAAATCTTGACGTTTTTCAAATCTTTTTTGCTTATGCCGAATTCTTTAATCATGCTGGACTTTGCAGGGACCTGTCGTCTGCATTCTTTGCATATAAGCCTTACAAGGCGTTGAGCAATAATACATTCTACGCTTGATGCTACCAAATACGGCTCTACCCCCATATCTAACAATCTAGTTACTGCCCCGGATGCATCATTTGTGTGAAGAGTGCTGAATACAAGGTGGCCGGTAAGGGATACTCTGATGGAGATTTCGGCTGTCTCGTAATCTCTTACCTCCCCTACCATCATTATGTCAGGGACATGACTTAACATGCTTCTTAGCCCGGCGGCGAAATCCAGTCCTATCTTGGGCATGACCTGAATTTGCGTAATGCCCTTTATCTGGTATTCGATAGGATCTTCTATTGTGAGAATTTTCCTGTCCTTTTTGTTGAGCTTGCTCAAACATGCGTATAGAGTCGTGGTTTTCCCTGAACCTGTTGGGCCTGTTACAAAAATAATGCCATGGGGCTTTTTTATCATTTCTTCAAAAATATTCAGGTCCTTTTTAAGCAGGCCTAAATTCTCAAGGCTGTAAAGCATAAGGGAGCTGAGCATCCTTATGTCTACGCTTTCGCCGTGAGGCGTAGGGAGAAT
>CAYVIU010000152.1:0-2482 GCA_964451625.1 uncultured Planctomycetia bacterium
TCAGGTCCTTGATGAAACCGTCGGGGAAGGACACGTGATCGGCGGCATAACCAACCAGGGTGCAACAGTCCTGGACTGGGGCCAGGTCAGATACGCAGGCAAAGGCGAGACTGTCATAGGGAAAAAGGACAGGAAGGTCCTCGGGCCTGTCCGCGAGATTTCAAGGATATTGAATAAGGCAGGCTTCATGACAAAGGTGTCGAAAGACATAAACTCTCTCATATGGAGCAAGCTCATTGTAAATGTCGGTATAAATGCCTTAACGGCGATTACGAGATTGAACAACGGCAGGCTCCTCGATTATGAAGAGACAAGGTCCATTATGAAGCAGGCAGTATCAGAAGCCATTAAGGTGGCAAAGAGAAAAAGGATTAAACTTATTTACGATGACCCCATACAAAAAGTGGAGAGTGTCTGCAAGCATACGGCAAAGAATGTCTCCAGCATGCTGCAGGATGTATTGAATAAAAAGAAAACAGAAATCGATTTCATAAACGGCGCGATTGTAAGACAGGCGAAGAACCTCGGTATTGCGACCCCCGTAAACGAAATGCTGACAAGCCTTGTGAAAACAATTGAGGCCAGCTACGACAAAGAAGTCACAAGATAAATGCTGATTATAGGCGAGCGGATAAACACATCCCGCGAAAAAATAAGAAAGGCGGTGGAAGAAAAAGACACCGCCTTTATACAAAATGAGGCAAGGCTCCAGCTTGATGCCGGTGCGAACATGCTCGACGTGAACTGCGGCACGAGCCTTGCAAACGAGGCCGAAGACCTTTCCTGGCTTGTGAAGACAGTGCAGGAGGCCGTAGATCTCCCGCTCTGCATCGACAGCCCGAATCCTGATGCGATAGCCTCGGCACTCCCGCTCCATAAGGGCAAGGCCCTCATAAACTCCATCACCCTTGAGAAGGCGCGCTATGAAAAGATCCTGCCGCTTGTAAAAAAATTCGGCGCGGCCGTTGTCGCGCTCACAATGGACGGGAAGAGCCTCCCTGAAACAGCCCGGGCGCGCTTCGAAATAGCAAAATCCATTTTTAAGATTGTAACCGATTACGGCATCCCTGCAGAAGACCTGTACTTTGACCCGATGGTGAAACCCGTCAGCAGCGCCCCGAAACAGGCAAAGGAATTTCTTGAGAGCCTTAAGCTTATAAAGACACTGGGCAACGTGAAGATTGTAGGGGGCCTGAGCAATGTCTCTTTCGGGCTTCCCGAGAGGGGCCTGATCAATTCTATTTTTCTGGCCATGGCATCAAGCGCGGGGCTGGACGCGGCCCTGACAGACCCTTTAAACAAAAAGATATACAGCACCATACGCGCCATCGATGCCATACAGGCCTCGGACAATTACTGTAAAAATTATATTAACGCTTTCCGAAAAGGAAAACTAAAATGAAAAAGATATTTATTGCGGCGACGATGCAGAACGACGGGAAGACAACGCTTTCCCTGGGCCTCATACACGCGCTCAAGAAGCATTTCAAGAAGATCGGATTTATCAAACCCATCGGCCAGCGCTATCTTGTTGAGGGCGGATATAAGGTTGATGAGGATTCGGTCCTGATTGAGCACATATACGGCTCTTCGGTCAATATTAAGGATATGAGCCCTGTTGCCATCGAAAGGGGCTTTACGGAAAGATACATTGATAATCCTGATAAAGGCTCTCTTGAGAAAAAGATCAAAGACTCTTTCGACAGGATTTCAAAAGACAAAGACCTTGTTATTATAGAAGGCACAGGCCATGCAGGCGTGGGATCGTGCTTTGACCTTTCCAATGCCGTTGTGGCAAAGATGCTCGGCGCAAAGGTGATACTTATAACAGAAGGCGGTGTGGGCAGGCCCATTGATGAGATAATGCTCAATAAATCCCTTTTTGACAAAGAGGGTGTCGGGATATCAGGGGTCATAGTCAACAAGGTTCTCCCTAAAAAATATGATAAGATAAACAAATTTGTAAGAAAGGGATTCAAGAGAAAAGGGGTCAATGTATTCGGTGTGGTGGAATATAATGAGCTTTTATCCAAGCCGACGCTGCAGGAGATACTGGAAGAGATAAAGGGGATAAGGTTTCTGCAGGGTGATAAGGAGAGGCTGCATGACCTTGCCCACAATATACTGGTGGGGGCAATGACGCCAGCCGGTGCGCTGAAATATATTACCAGTGAAAGCCTTCTTATAACCGCCGGAGACAGGACCGATCTCATCGACGCAGTTTGTAAATCACAATTAAAAAAGCCCAAAAACCGGGTAATAGGCCTTGTTTTAAGCGGCGGGATAACACCACCTAAATCAATTCTGCAATGCCTTAAGCCTCTCGGCATACCTGTTTTGATTTCAGAACACCATACCTATAAGACCGCGGAAGCGATCCACGATATCATAGTAAAGATAAAGCCCGGGGACAAACAAAAGATCGGCTGGGCCATAGAACGTATAGAAAAGTACGTTGATGTCGAAAATATTATAAATGCGA
>CAYVIU010000153.1:0-2454 GCA_964451625.1 uncultured Planctomycetia bacterium
CAGATTGAGGCCATAGCCTTCTTCCAGGCGGTTGGGGATGTATTCTATGATATTGCCGCCAAGCTCCTTCAATACCTCGCTCAAAAGGGCAACACTGGTTAGCCCGTCAACATCATAGTCGCCGTAAACAAGGATCTTCTCGCCCCTGGAAAGGGCCTTCTTTATCCTTGATACGGCCTTATCCATGCCCTTTAACAAAAACGGGTCATGGAGATCTTCTATGCCTGCATGAAGAAAAAATTGGGCCTCTTCGGGTGAGTTGATGCTGCGGTTTACAAGAAGCCGCGCAATGACTGGGGGAACGCCGAGCTCATCAACGAGCCTCTTTTGCCCGGCAGTATTACACTTCTTAATTATCCATCTTTTTCTCATCATTTTCTTCCGGGCCAGTCCACAAGGATTGGGCTGGCTATGAATATGGAAGAATAAGTACCTACTAATATACCTATCAAAAGCACAAACGCAAAGTCATTGATGACCTCGCCCCCTAAAAAGTACAAAGCCAGAACAACCAGGAGAGTCGTAAGCGAGGTAAGGATAGTCCTTGAGATGGTCTGATTTATGCTGGTGTTGATTATGGTCTTGCGGTCGCTCTTCCGCATTATTCTTCTGTCTTCCCTGATCCTGTCAAATACAACGATTGTATCGTTTATGGAATAACCTACTATCGTAAGGAGCGCTGCGATAACAGGTGCTGAAATCTGTCTACCCGTAAGACTTATTGCACCTATACTTATCAGAAGGTCGTGAAGAAGTGCAATAATAGCCGCGGCCGCGAATCTGAACTCAAATCTTATCGAGATATACACAACCATAAAAAGCATTGCAATCAAAAGGGCCCTTATGGCCTTCCCGCGTAAATCCTTTCCCACGCTGGGACCGACCTTTTCAACCCTCATGATTTCAAACTTATTATCCCTGAACGCTTTTTTAAGGCTGTCCATAACCCTGCGCGGTTCCATCTCGAGAGAACGTATAATAATTTCCTTATCATTCCCGAAATGCTGGATTGATGCCGAAGCAAGCCCTATCCCCTTCAGGACATCTCTTATGTCTTCGGCGTCGACGGGATTTTCAAATTTGAGCTGCTGTATGGTCCCTCCGGTGAAATCTATGTTGTAATTGTCCTCACCCCGCTGGTTAAAACTGAACAGGCCCCATGCTATGAGCGCCAGTGATAGGATATAGGCAATCTTTCTGAAGGCTATGAAATTAATCTTTGGCTGGTGTATAAGGCGGAGCATTGAGAGCTTGCTCAGCTTAAGGCTTCCTGTTGTCAGGAGATCGAGTACCAGACGCGTCACAAGAAGGGCCGTAAACATACTTGAGACAATACCGATCATAAGAATGGTTGCGAATCCCTTCACAGGACCTGTTCCGAACTGGAAAAGCACAAAGGCAGCGATAAACGTAGTTATGTTTGAATCTAGAATTGTGATAAATGCCTTTTTGAACCCGCTCTGGATGGCAATGCGGATAGATTTTCCAAGATTGGATTCTTCGCGTATCCTTTCAAATATAAGCACATTGGCGTCTACCGCCATACCTATCGTAAGCACAAGGCCTGCAATACCGGGAAGTGTGAGCGCGGCCCCAAAGATGTCTCCGAAATATGCAAGTGCGCCCGTGATAATTATAACGTTAAGGAAAAGCGCGAAGTCTGCAATAAATCCGCACAAGAGATAATAAAGGGCCATAAAAAGAACTACGCAGATGCCGCCTATAATGATGGCCTTTATACCTTTTTCTATGGAATCTCTTCCAAGTGTCGGGCCTACAGTCCGCTCTTCCAGAATATTTACAGGCGCCGGCAAAGAACCTGACTCAAGGACAATTGCCAAAGAGTTTGCCGCATCCCTTGAAAAACTCCCTGTGATCCTGCCTTCGCCGTTAGGTATTACCGTCTGGATAACAGGCGCTGAGATAAGGCTGCCGTCTAAGACAATGGCAAGCTGCTTCTGCAGATTATTCTGGGTAATATCACGAAAGAGCACTGCCCCTTCCTTGTCCAGGGAAAATTTTACATACGGCTCTCCGAATCCCTGCTGGTCAAAATCCACCTCTGCGCTTGTCATGTGCTCGCCGGTCATCTCGATCTTGGTCGAAACAAGATGCTGGCGGGTCCTGCCGCTTTCTCTGTCTTTTACGGATAAAAGCTCGTAGCCCTCGGCCTCTTCTCCGTCGAACACTTTTTTCTGGAGTTCGGCATCATCGGAAACTAATCTGAACTCAAGATGCGCGACCTGGTTCACTATTTCAATCGCCCGCTCCCTGTTTGTCTCGCCGGGCAGCTGGATGATTATCCTCTCCAGCCCCACTTTTTGTATAAGGGGCTCTTTAAGGCCAAGCCTGTCGATTCGGTTTCTTATGGTAGTGATGGCTCTGTCGGTAGCATCCTTTTTTGCCTCTTCCGGAAGCTCCGACGCATCCACCTCAAGCACCATATACACACCC
>CAYVIU010000154.1:0-2428 GCA_964451625.1 uncultured Planctomycetia bacterium
GGGTCAACCCTGTTTAAGGCCGCGAGATAAAAACTGACCCAATCACCTACGCACACAAGAGAAAACATCCTTGCCAGGAGGTCCCTGCCTGTGGAGTTCACTTCGATCACCTTTGTACCCATCTTCTTTATGATGCCCTTTGTGATCTCCATGCGCTTGGCCACCCTCGGATGGTCTCCTGAGTCTCTTAACAAAAGTACTATAAGGCTCTTTAATAATTTTTTCGGGTTTTGCCAGCCTACAATTTCATTGTGGTTCATCTCAGGCAGTACGTGTCCGAAAGAAAGGGCCTTGGAGTTTTCTGCCAGCTGGCCCCTCCACCTTGTGACAATAACATCTATGAATCTATCTGCCCCGTAGATTATGGGAATTTTGCCATAGATCTGGGAGGCTATTTTTTTGGCCGGGTTCTTTCTTGCAGGGACTTCAAGCCTCAGTTTGCCCCTTAAACTAGACAAGAGCTTCACCGTCTCCTTAATCTCCGACGACTTTGAACGAATAAGGCCGAGTTTGGCAAAGACGCATAAAAACGGGATTGTCCCGTAAGCGAGCGCTGCCCGCGGCGCAAGGCGGCCGGGTATTCTCATAAAAGGAATATTATTCTTTACTGATAAATCCATCAGCTTTCCGTTTGAGCTCAAGGATATGATGTTTGCCTTTTTCTTTTTGGCAAATTCATACGCGCTCAGTGTCTCTTCCGTATTCCCGGAATAACTTGATACGATAAAAAGGGTGTTTTCATTCACAATGCCGGGGATTGTGTAGTCCCTGTTTACGATAATCGAGGTTTTTATCTCTTCCTCAAGGTAGCTTCTTATAAAATCGGCCCCTATCGCCGAGCCTCCGAGGCCGCTAAAAACAATAGCATTATAATTCCTCTTGAATTTTCCCGGGAGTTTAAAATTGGAGCCTATCCTTTCCGCGTCCCTCATAGTGTCAGGAAAATAATAGAGGGCGTCATGCATGTTGGAGGCATCGAGCTTGTGGAGCTTTTTTATATCATTGATTATCTTTTTTCTCATCTTGGCCTTTCTTTTTTAATACAGGCTGCTCAGCTCAGGGACGAGGTGCCTGAGTTTTCTTTTTACAAAGTCCTCTATGTCTCTTCCGGTAGAAAGCGTAAGGGCCTCCTCGGCAATCTCGCGCGCCTGGGTAAGTGTGACAGACCTTATTACCCTTTTTATCTCAGGGAGCACAATCGGTGAAACGCTGAATTCATCCAGGCCCAGCCCCAGAAGGAGCAGTGCAAGCGGGGGTTCGCCCGCCATCTCGCCGCACATGCCCACCCAGACATTTTCCTTGTGGCCGCTGTCTATGATATTCTTTATCAGCCTCAAGACTGCCGGATGCACAGGCTCGTAGAGATATGCTATTTTTTCATTGACCCTGTCCACTGCCAGGGCATACTGTATAAGGTCATTTGTCCCGATGCTGAAAAAGTCCACTTCCTTGGCAAGTATATCGCTCGTAAGGGCAGCCGATGGTATTTCTATCATTGCGCCCACTTCCATATTTTCATCAAAAGAGGTGCCAATCTTCCGCAATTCCTCTTTCACCTCTTCGAGGATCACATTTGCCTGCTTTAGCTCCTCTACGCCGGAGATCATGGGATACATGACCTTAAGTTTGCCGTGAGCGGATGCCCTCAATATTGCCCTTAACTGAATTTTAAAGATGTCGGGCCGCGCAAGACAGAACCTTATGGCGCGCCATCCCAAAAACGGGTTCATCTCTCTGGGTATCTCAAGCTGGGATAAAAACTTGTCTCCGCCCAGGTCCAGGGTGCGGATTACAACCGAATATGGCTTCACTTTCTGGGCAACTGCCTTATACGCAAGATACTGCTCTTCCTCATTCGGCAGATCGGGTCTGTTCATATAAAAATATTCTGTACGGAATAGCCCTATGCCTTCTGCGCCGTGATATAAAACCGATGGAACTTCTTCGGGTAGTTCGATGTTGGCTGAGAGTTCCACTTTCCGGCCGTCTTTTGTTTCGGCTACAAGGTCCTTGAGGTTTGACAGGCCTTTTTCCAGTTCCTGTAGTTTTTTCTGCTGACCTTTGTAGCGTTTAAGCGTGGCGTCATCCGGGTCTGCTATGATAAGTCCGTGATTACCGTCTACTATTAATATATCGCCGTTGGAAATATTTTTTGTTACCTTTTCAAGCCCTACTACCGCAGGTATCTCCAGGGATTTTGCCATGATGGCCGTATGGGAGGTCCTTCCGCCGATGTCAGTGGCAAAACCGATTACATTTTTCTTATGCATTGTGGCAGTGTCTGAAGGTGAGAGGTCATAAGCGATAACGATTACCTTCCGCTTGAGATTACCCAGGCTCCTCGTCTTGACGCCCATCAGATTTTTGAGTATCCTTTTGCCTACATCGTTTATATCGCTTATCCGCTCCCTGAGGTACTCATCATCCA
>CAYVIU010000155.1:0-2427 GCA_964451625.1 uncultured Planctomycetia bacterium
AAAAGACCAGCCGACAATCTACTTTTTTCCTCACCTGTTCATATACATCTAATACGCCTTCCGGATCTTTCCAAGGGTCCATTCGGGATACCTGAGTTATAACCGGTTTATCAGTGGGAATCCCCGCCTTCTTGATGTATTTTAAAATATCTTTCTGAGAGAGATCCTGATTCTTCAAAGATAAAGGATCCAGAGCAGGATGTATAATTCTCTGCTCAACCGGCAGATCATCTTTCTTATAGTTTTCACTGGAGAATATTACCATATCGTATCTGAGTATAAACGGCTTTAGGAAATTCCACAGCTCCTTGTTGGGCTTGGTTAAATCTATATGACACCTCCATATCCAGGGTTGTTTTTTATGGCAGAATTTTACTAGAGGCAGAGGTTGGGGATCGTGTAATATCACACAATCATGGTTTAAATGAGTATATACTGCAAACTCCTGGTTTGCGTCTAGATATAAACGTTTTTTCATTTGAGATAGATTTATATCTCCACCCTGTAGTGCGTTGTGGAACTTTTTGGTAACGTCAAAAAAAGCGGGATTACCATGTAGAATTCTCCACCCTGCATCCACGCCAACATAATTCATCATCGGCACTAAACGGCTCAATATCTCTGCCACTCCGCCGCCTTGAAATGTTGAATTAATATTAATAATATGTCTATCGTAAAGTCTGTTTGCTTTCTTATAAATATCTGATATAACCTTATCTCCTACGACTTCGATATAGTCTTCCATGCTGCGTAACATATAAATCCTCCTTATTTAATTAGATATTACGATCTCTTAGGTTAAATTCTATTTTGGGATTTGATTCGACCTGCTTGTCTAAAATTCCTATTCTATTTTTTTGATAACCTAGTATACCTTTATGGCTCCTGCTGTACAACTGTTAAAATAATCACAAACAAATATCCCTGTCGCTTGGGTTTGCTTCTTACAAATTATTCCTGCCACCAGGCAACCCGTCTCATGTCCACAGCCCACGGTGTAAATGGAGGCAATTTACTAGGATCATTAAAATCTGTATCGTAGTCCCAATTGCGCCTGGGCGCTGTGTATTGTGGGTTCCCGTAATGCCAGGCTCCTGTAGCGACCAAACTATTCCACAGGGCCACAAAGGAACCTCTAATATTCAAATTCCTATTAGTCCATTTTTCATGCATGCGGGGATAATTCTCTAAACCACCGTTATAATTTCCTGGAGTTGTCACATCTATTCCTGCTATAAAGGCACAGTTATAAGTAGTTACTGAAGCAACCCTGGAATTTAATCCTGAAGTACTATTGGAGTCATCCCAGTTATTAGATCACATATTACGCTCGCCGGTTTCTTATTTTCTGTATTGAAATTTCCCTGTATATATACAGGGTCATTGGACACCACTGTCAGGCCGCTGTTACGGTGTATCTCCTCTGCGTTCTGCAGCCTGATCCCCGGTTGGGTAGCTCCCGCGGAGTCATTTCGAGTAGCGTAAAGCAGGCCGTTCGAAGGAATGTTATCTTGAAAAGTCGGAAAACCAGGTGGGTCTCCGGGCAAATATCCTGCAAGTTTTTCTAAATCAATATTTGTCATTTTTACAAATTTATTTTCTCGGTTATTATAAGTAGTTTGGGTCATAGTAATTGTTCCCGCAGGATAGTCTGTACCTTCTACTAAAGGGACGCCATTCTTAGTTATGACGTCATTTATAATGACTACGTTGGCATTAGAATTATAATACCCTCCAGGCTGTATGGAAGCTACGGCCGGTGCGGTAAGTTCGGTGACTCCATGAACATCGCTTTGAACCGTACCCTGCCAGCGATTTTGAGATTCGGTTGTCCAGTTCGGACTATTGCTGTCTAAATTATCCATATCTTCGTATTGAGGCGCTCCTCCTTGATCTACCAGAATAGAAACATCGCCCCCTAGGGTAGAGCCATCATCTTTTCTTTCGTTATAAAAATCACCTGCGGAGCGAAGATAGGTGGAATCGACTGTCAGCGTATTATGCGAATCTAGGTAAATATCCTGGTTAGAATGGATTCTTCCGCTTAACGTCATATCCGGACCGGGCAGCATCTCTAGGTCTTGATCATAAAAGACAGCGTGTTGGAATGTAGGTATTAATCTTCGCGCAACAATCTGATGCAAAGTCACACTGATACCACTATTTTCAGGGTGTGTTACAGTGGAAGTAATCTCATAATTACGAACCCATATATTAGTCTGGTCCTCCAGAACTAAACGATCGCTACCTTCAAGACTGTCAATAATAGAATTAACAACAGCGCCACTAAAAGTGGTAAAGCTGGTGGTGATATTATAATTGTCTATAGTGGGAGAGATCTGGTAATTAGCAATTTGAGAGGCAAACACAGCTATGGCATTTTCTGTCCCTCCCTCAGCCAAATAAAAAGCCTCTCTAGATAATTTA
>CAYVIU010000156.1:0-1017 GCA_964451625.1 uncultured Planctomycetia bacterium
TAAAATATGGGGTACCTGCCAAAAGGACTTCATAGACCCTGAGAAGAACGCTCGCTACAGGAAAAACAGTTTTAAGCATTACCACGTACACGTCTCGGAGATGGATATTAATGGAGAAGGAGATATTCCATACGCAATAATGCTTGCCAAGCAAACTCTACAAAAATTTAATAAATAATGCCTCGCACCCGCAACATCTACGATCCATCTTCCAAAGAGCCTTATAAGCTCAGTCGCTCTAAGATTGATGGATTCCTAAAGTGCCCCTGCTGCTTCTATCTCGACCGCAGATTAGGTGTAGGACAGGTTTCGGGTCCTGCATTCACACTGAACAGCGCTACAGATACACTCCTAAAGAAGGAATTCGACGTTTGCAGAGAGAAGGGCGAGCCACATCCTCTCATGAAGAAATACAAGGTAGACGCTATACCCTTCCAACATGAGAAAATGGACGAATGGTGGGAAAACTTTAAAGGTGTGCAGTACCTCCATGAGCCTACCAATTTGCTCATTACAGGCGCCGTAGACGATATTTGGGTAGACCCTAAGGGTAAATTGCTCATTGTGGATTATAAGTCCACCAGCACGACCAAAGAGATAGATATCAATGATGGAACTCCATGGAAGGAGGCATACAAGAGGCAGATGGAGATCTATCAATGGCTTCTAGAGAAGAATGGCTTTGATGTCTCTGACACTGGATATTGGGTATACGTGAATGCTGATACCGGACAGGCAGGGTTTGATGGGAAGCTTGTATTTGATGAGCAGATCATCTCTCACAAAGGCGATCGTAGTTGGGTGGAACAGGCGATTTTAGATGCTCATAAGTGCCTCATGGCCGATTCAGTCCCTAGGTGCTCTCCTGAGTGTGAGTGGTGTAAGTATCGGGAGGATACTTCTGTTGCAATACAATAGTCTTGTCATGCCACATGCTTTCTACACCATCAATTGTAAGGAATGCGGTTATGGATACTGTCCTGTTTGCAAGCTCAAGTGCCCTAAATGTGGTGCATC
>CAYVIU010000156.1:1027-2370 GCA_964451625.1 uncultured Planctomycetia bacterium
GAAGCAGATCCCAAAACAATGAGAGAGCGCGAGATGATGAGGCGACATATGAATAAGGATAAACAACAATAAATCAGGCAATCTTCTTGCCGCAATCTTGGCATACACACGGTCCTTCATGCATCAGATCTCACACACACTCTTCTATAAACATATCCAAGCAGAGCCTAGCAATTGCATATTAGTCTTCGAGCATTTGCTCATGCCCCTTGGGGCATGTGGCACGTTTACCTTCGTGGAAACCCTCGTCAAACACATCATGGATGTTCTGCCAGCAATCATAGCAGTATGCTTTTTCGCATTGGCGGCATATAAATCCAAAGAGGTCACGGTCAACGTTATGTAGTCGTAGGAAGTCTTTTGCTTTCCATAGATGTTGCACTTGTTCAAGTGTTGAGCCCCCTTCTCTAGACATTACTTCACCGATAAAACCGGTAATACGCATAGAAAAACCAGGACCACCCGCAAAACTATGCAGAGAACCCGCAAAGCTAAGCTCAATTTTTGCAGCTTTGTGACTACATTCATGACAATCCACCTCGATTGAAACTATATGTTCTGGATTATCCATATTATTGATTAATTTTAGTATCCTCCAGCATCCCACTTTCCATTTCCTGTTCAGTAAGCATGCAATGGTCCCAGAGGCTTTGATACAAAGGATCAAAAACGAATATAGCTTTTTTGTCATCTTTTGATATATCAGATGGAACAGATTGGTATTCCGGTGGCAATGGTTGAGATAAGAGCTTATTAAGAGCACCTAAATGAGTTATCAGCTCCTCGGTATAGAACTCAGGAAGCCGTTCCTTGAGGATCGCAACTCTCTGGTCAATAAACAACACCTTCCATTGCTTAATGCCATTAAAATGCTTCCAGACTTTCTCTCCTTGCTTCCGATATGCATCCACAAGGGAGTTCATGTTATGTGTCATATCTGCACAACTAACAAATAATGATCTCTCTGTTGCCACTTTAAGATGTTCCAAATATTTTTTCTTCCTGTCTTTCCAGGGCAAAGATTTATCTTGTTCTGTTACCCCTTCTACAATCTCCAAAACATTGAATCCAAATTTTGTTTCTATTAACTTTCTGTAATAGCTATATTTGCCTGCCGGTGCATCTTCTAGAACATCATGCAGAAGTCCTGCAATTTGCACATCTTCATCCGTTCCCCATCTTCTTAGAAGCCTGAATACGGCAAGTGGATGAATAAGGTAAAGTTTTCCGTCACCCTTTCTTCTGGCAGTTCCATGTACACGAATAGCAATAAATAGAGCATTCAATATGCGCTTTGTAATTATTTTTTTCATAGTTAGAGTTGGAAAAAACTAAGAAGTCCA
>CAYVIU010000157.1:0-314 GCA_964451625.1 uncultured Planctomycetia bacterium
TTATGGTTGAATTCGGTCTTGAGCCATCCTCTGAAATCCTGCAGCCACAAGTCCTTGACCCAGTCTTCTTCAGCGTCTTCATTGTCTAGGTTATAAAAGTGCCAGTAGTAGGAAGTGACCCATCCTCCGTAGCTGTAGGAGAATTTTTCATCTTCTATGCTGGGTTTTTCACTCTTTTGAAGTTCTACAACAGCCTCTTCCTGCCGCACCTTTTGCTCTGTGCCAAACCTGGATTGCTGGGCCTGGGAACTTTGCTGTGCAGAGGCCGCATGGGCTTGTAAGATAATTAGAATAGTGATTAAAATAAATAAACG
>CAYVIU010000157.1:324-2343 GCA_964451625.1 uncultured Planctomycetia bacterium
TTACCGAAGCTGTTGAAAAAATAATGGAACACCCTATAAAGTATATCTTATATAATATATTTTGTCAATAAATGAGGCAGGCAACTTGAAAAAATCAAACTAGTATGGTACACTTGAGGCGTGTTGACACTGCTGCGTGATAAAAATTTCATAAAGATCCTCATAATAGTAATAGCCCTGGCTATTTTCTATTATTTCTTTTCTGTAAAAGCAAAACCCATCCACACCGCACGCCTGAGGACCGAAGACCTCATTTTTAATGTTAACTATAAACTGAAAAAACACCCTGTTGATTCCCTGGAAGAAGTGGCAATCGTCTCCATTGAGGGCAGCTCTTTCAAGGTGCTCAACAGGCGCTGGCCGTGGACAAGGGATATATTTACCCTGTTCCTGGAAAAGCTGGAGAAATACTCTCCGCGCCTTGTCTGCATTGATCTGGCCTTTATGGGTGAAAGCCCTGACTCTGATATTGATACTACCCTTGCCCAGGCAATGAAAGACGCCGGCAATGTGATAGTAGCTGCACACTTTACCCAGGAAGGGAGATATATACTGCCCGAAGAAGGGATAAGAAATGCAGCGGCCACTTTCGGATTTATAAATAAACCGCGTGATATAGACTACAGGGTGCGCAGGACAAGGCCGGTTATGCTTTCGGTCAAGGGAAACGTCATTGACTATTCCTTTTCCATGAAGGCGGCCGCCAGCTATTTTAATATCCCTTTTGAAAATATATCATACGAACCCGAAGCCCATACTATTTTATTAAAGCCGAAAACCGGCTCTGCCGAGTTTACAATAAAAACAAGAGAAGACAAAACCATAAACATCAATTATCAGGCCAGGCCCGACGAATTCCTGACGGTGCCGTTCTGGAAGATTATAACAGGGGACCTTGAGGAGAATGCCTTAAGGAATAAAGTAATTTTTGTCGGCACAACCGCTGAGATCTTTCATGATATATACGACACACCCATGGGGCTGATGCCCGGAGTTCTCATAAATGCAAACGAAGCACTCATGTACCTTACAAAGAACTTTACGAAAAGAATAAATCCCGCAATTGTTTTGTTGATACACCTTTTGTTGATTATAATCATTGTTGTGGTTACTGAGAAATACGGCCTGATAAAGGGGGCTATAGTTACATCGGGTTTTCTTGCGACAGGGTTTTCTGTAAGCGTTTACCTTTTGCTGCGGGGCCAGATATGGGATTTTTTCGGGACATGTTTCGTGGTGATGGGCTCCTATATTGTAACGTATGCCTATAGAAGTATCGGCCTTTTGATCGATAATATTGTGTTGAAGAAAGAGGCCATAACAGACGGCCTGACCGGGCTTTATGTCTATCGCTATTTTGAGCTTAAACTCAAGAACGAAGTCAAGAAGGCCAGAGAGCAGAAGCTCCCTTTATCTCTCATAGTTCTTGATATAGATTACTTCAAAAAGATAAACGATATCCATGGACATGAAGACGGCAACCTCATACTCAAGGAACTCGCGTCCGTTATGGGTAAGTTTTCACGAAGGATTGATACGGTCTGCCGCTACGGCGGAGAGGAGTTCTGTGTGATCCTGACCAATACCGGCACCGAGAATGCCGCTAAATATGCGGAAAACATGAGAAAGACAATCTCGACCCATGACTTTCCCATAACGGGAAAAAATATAAATCTTACGGTCAGTATGGGAATAGCCTCGCTTGGCGGGAACGTACATAATGCCGATGAGCTTATGAAGAAATCAGACAGCGCCCTCTATCAGGCCAAGCAATCCGGCAGGAACAGAGTGGCGCTGGCCAAATAAAAAAAATTACTTTCCTCCCTTTTTTGCCCCCGAATCTTTCTTCGGCGCTTCCTTTCCCTTGCCGGCATCAGGTTTTTTGGCGTCCTTTGTTGCTGCCTGTGCTTCGCCGGCCGGTGCCGCGCCTTCAGCCCCGGGAGCAGCTGCTTCTTCGGGTGCAGCCTTTTCTTTCTTGATTTTGAATTTGATCATTTTTATCTTGGGCATACCGAAGAT
>CAYVIU010000158.1:0-2341 GCA_964451625.1 uncultured Planctomycetia bacterium
CGACACTCCAGCTCGCAAAACTCCTCGCCTTTACTGTAATCCCCGCTTTTTTTATAAGCCCCATAGCAGGGGTGTTCGTTGACCGCTGGAATAAAAAACACATCATGCTTATCTCCGACGTGTTAAGAGGCCTTTTAGTAGTCCTTGTTGCGGTTTTTATAATAAAAAGCGAGAACCTTGTGCCGCTATACGCGGCACTGTTTTTAATATTTGCAAGCGCATGCTTCTTTCTTCCTGCGAAATACTCCATAATCCCTGATCTTGTTTCCAGTGATAAACTCCTCCTGGCAAATTCCGTTGTTACAATAGCGGCCATTGTGGCAGGGGTGGCAGGTTTTACGCTGGGCGGGCTTATGGTGGAATGGCTGGACCTGGAGTGGAGTGTGTATGCCAATGCATCTGTGTACTTTCTTTCGGCATTAAGCCTTTTATTTATTGCATATAAATCCAAAACCCATTTTCACAAGGAATCCATTTCTAAGGTCGGCAGAAAGATCACGCAAATACTGAAAAAATCAGTCTTTCATGAACTGAAAGAGGGTTTCAGGTATTTGCTTTTTGAAAGGTCTACGCGTTTTGTCGTTTATGTCTACTTTATCCTGATGGCTGCCGTCGGGGCGATGTATGTGGTGCTGGTTGTATTTGTGCAGGAGATTCTCGGCTCCATGACAAAAGACGTAGGGCTCTTCGGCCTGGTTATATGCACAGGCCTTCTTTTAGGATCCGTTATTTACGGAAGAATCGGCCATAAGTTCTCAAGGAACAAGGCTATATTCATCTCCCTTACGACTGCCGGGGTGTTCATAGGATTATTTGCAGTACTTCTGAAGCTTACCGCCTCATTTTTTGTGGGAGGGCTTTTGCTCTTTCTGGCGGGGCTTGCTATTTCCCCAATAATGATATCGGCGAATACAATCCTGCACGAGTCTATAGATGAAAAGATGCGCGGCAGGATCTTCAGCTACATCGGAATAACAATGAATGTGGGATTATTGATTTTTATGTTTATCGCTTCGGGGCTTGCGGAAGTTATCGGAAAGATGTGGGTCCTGATTGCTACAGGAGTTTTATTTGCGGGTTGCGGCTTGACGGGATTGACGTTAAATCACGGCAAAGACATTTAGCTTTTAAGCCGCGCTCTTCTCTTTCTTTTTGATATTTTCCGCACACTCGTCATAAAAATTGCATACATTACAACAAATGTTTTCTTCTCCCCGCTCACCTCTATACCACTTGGTTTCGCAGGTCCAGTAAACCTGACATTGTGTGCAGCATCGCATTTTCTTCTTCATAATCATCACCACCGCACATTGTATCTCAAGAATTTCGGTGTGTCAAGCATTTCATTGACAAAATACCCGCCTTATAATAAAATTATCATATATGAAAGCGACATTTACTGGCGGTACACATTTAGCCGAATACAAAGAACTCTCCATCGGCCCATCTATAAGGAAGGCACACCTTCCCAAGGCTGTTTACATACCCCTTTTACAGCATACAGGCTCACCCTGCACATGCCTGGTCAAGCCGGGCGAAATTGTGAAGACAGGCCAATTAATAGGGAGGCCTGAAAAATTCATATCAAGCCCCATCCATGCCACGGTTTCCGGGGTTATAAAAAAAATAGATAAATACCCGCACCCTGTATTGGGCGAATATGACGCAGTATTAATAGAATCTGACGGATTTGATACACTCGACTCATCTATAAAAGAAAGGAAAGGCGCACACCGCCTTTCCGTAAGCGAACTCCGTGACATCGTGAGAGACGCAGGCATTGTGGGACTCGGAGGCGCGGCATTCCCCACATATGTGAAGCTAACCCCGCCCGAAGGAAAGCCGATCGACTCAATCATACTTAACGGCGCCGAATGTGAGCCGTATCTCACAAGCGACCACCGCCTTATGCTCGAGAAGAAAACCGAAATCATAGAAGGCCTGAAGATAATATTAAAACTGACAGGCGCAAAACGCGCTTATATCGCAATAGAATCAAACAAGATGGGCGCGGTCTTCAATCTTGAAAAGCTGATAAAAAAAGATCGATCAATCGAGATAGCCGTACTTAAGACAAAATACCCTCAGGGGGCGGAAAAACAGCTCATAAAGGTGATATTGAATAAAGAAGTCCCTCCCGGGGGGCCTTCCCCTTGACGTGGGCTGTGTGGTTTAGAATGTCGGGACTGCCGCAGCCATTTACGAAGCAGTCTATAAAGGAAAACCTTTATACGAGAGAGTCGTGACCATAACAGGAGACTGTATAAAAGAGCCATGCAATCTCACCGCAAGGATCGGTACCCCTATTATAGACCTCGTCGAGAATGCAGGCGGGTTTATA
>CAYVIU010000159.1:0-2312 GCA_964451625.1 uncultured Planctomycetia bacterium
GCTTCTGGATCCCCCTTAACAGCGGCTTTCCATTCTTCATCCTCATCCATCTCCGCCGGCGAGGTATGATCCCCCTTTGAAAAATCCCATCTATCAAGATTAATGGTGTACCTTATGAGTCTCTTATCTTTATCCCTTTCAATATCTGAAACCGCTTGAGCCTGCTTCCTTATCATCTCCTCCTGCGCAGCCCTTACATCAGCATTTGGCGTTACTTTTACAAGCCTATGTTGATCTTTGTCTGTTTCGGGTTTAGGTTGTTCTTCAAGTGGGGCTTCTTCTGTCCCGATAAGTTTGATTATAGAATCTATTGGTAGCAAAAATCGTTTCTTGATTGATTCCGCATCAAAGACCGGCCATCCTTCCCAGCCCCTTTTTGTCCCCTCAGCCTTGTAAGCCTTGTCATATTGAGTAATAGCAGTTTCGATTATAGAAGCAGCCCTTTTCACTTTCGAAACAGCAGCTGCAAGATGTCTTGCCCTTTTCTCCTCATTTCCAGTGCTGTGTGCCATTTGCAGCTGGCTAAGGGCATCTGACCTGTTCTCGCTCCGTGTCAAGCAAACCTTGGCCCCTATAACGCGCCTTTTAAACGCATGAACAGCCCTGTCTAATGCCGGCCCCCTGTGTTCCGGCCCCACTTCCTGCATCGGCACTCTCCATCTATCAAGCTCAAGTGTCAGCTGGCTAACAAGTGTCATAGCCTTCTCAATCTCACTTCCATCATCCTCATCTTCCTCCACAGGCGAGGTGCGGCGGGTTACTTCCAATGGCATGGGCTTGTGGCCGCTTTCAGGGTCGGGTTTTACTAAGACTGCTATACCATTTTCTGTAGCTTGACATTCTCCAGCGACTGATGTAATGTCTTCCAGCCTTCTTCCATCAGGTAATATCAGCAAAGCACCAAACTGCTCAGCGAGTTCAAGCAGATAACGAGAACCTGCCAAATTCATTTGTGCTTTTTGGGTCATTACAACTTGCGCATCGCTTGATTCTCCTATCTCTATATCAACCATCCCTGCAAAAAACTTTCTTATTCTTGCCAGTTCTTCAGGTAAAGCCGGCTCTGATGCAGGGCTGGTTTTGGGGGGTTTTGTTCGCCAGTTTTTGGCCACGACACAAGAACGGTCTGAACTATCACGGCCCCAAATCTTAGAATAAATCCCTGCTTCTTTCATTTTACGCACGTGTGGCAGCACTTTCCAATCAGGTATTATGTAGCGTACAATATGTATACCGTGTGCTTGTATCATGTATGTCACAAGCACATTTGAAAGGCTAGACTGTTGATATATATCGGTAAGAATCCGGCCCATTTTTAGCTTTGCGTCCTTTATTTCATAATGTAAAGAAAGAAATTTTTCATGGCCTTCAATCACGGTTTTTATTCTCAAACATTTTTTATCAATTTCTACAGTCATCTTTTCAGCATTATTATTCTCGGCCCACTCTATTAACATATCTTCAAGCGGCTTAATTCTTATTCCGTCATTTCAAATATTTATAATGTACACACTATGTTTTTTCTTCAATAACCCTAAGGCGTTCGATACCTTTCCAAAAACAATACCAAGCCGCAAACCGATTTTCCCCAGCAATTTAACGCGGCCACTCCACTGGATGTACCTTGCTGCTTTGGTAATATATCCGGCCCTTCCAGCCACCTTGTCTCTTTGTTGATCATCCAGGCCGAAAAGTTCCGTGTTTTCATTGATAGTCCGTCTCAAATGGTAAAGGTCTCGTAGTATAACAGGGATAAGTTTTGCACGTTCTCCCGCCTCTACTTGTATGAGCTCAATCTTCCTCCGGACGCCTGCCATGTCCATCAATAGTCCCCTAGCATCACTATTAGCGTGTTCATTTAAATAGCTTTCGGCCATTTTTATTTTTTCAATCGCCTTATTGACAGAGAAAGGCGAAGTCCGTCCCTCAGCAGGGCTGGTTTTGAGATCTGGGGGTTCGTCATTTACTGTTTTTCCTAGCACCATGTGGATTCTGAGAAGCATGTCTCGATCTTCAAATTCAGTCGCTAGTCTTTTAGCTGTTTTCACCTTAGAGGTCATAACCTTGGGATGTATCTTGAGGATCCTGGCTGCTGTTGCTTCGTAGCCATTCGCTTTTTCCAAAACGGATACGATATGCTCTACATCTTTGTCGGCATATTCAAGCCTGCGGCGTGTATTTTTGTCGGCAGTTTCTCTAATCATTTTTATTTGCCTTGTTAATGTACTACGAGATATATCCAGGAGCTCAGCTGCTCCTCCCTGATGGCCATGGGCTTTCTCTAAAGCGGATATAATAACATAGGGTGTATA
>CAYVIU010000160.1:0-2303 GCA_964451625.1 uncultured Planctomycetia bacterium
CCTTTGGCGTGGCACAGATAGGGAAGTCCTTCCGCGACGAAATCACCACAGGAAACCTCACATTCCGCTCGCGTGAGTTTGAACAAATGGAAATAGAATATTTTGTAAAACCGGGAACCGATGAAACATGGTACGATTACTGGGTCAAAGAAAGATTTGACTGGTACATAAAGCTCGGCATAAAAAAAGAAAACCTGAGGCTCAGAAAACACGCTAAAGACGAGCTGGCTCATTACGCCAAGAGCTGCCATGATATTGAATATAAATTTCCATGGGGCTGGTCAGAGCTTGAGGGTATAGCAAACAGGACTGATTTTGACCTTAAGCGCCATGCCGAACAAAGCGGAAAAGAACTTGGCTGGTTTGATGAAGAGACAAAAAAGAATATCATTCCGTACATCATAGAGCCCTCCGGCGGAGTTGACAGGTCAGTGCTTGCCTTTTTAGTGGATTCCTACCGCGAGGAAAAGGTCAGGAAAGACAAGAGGGTGGTCCTGGGCCTCAACAAGGACCTTGCCCCCATAAAGGCGGCAATACTCCCCCTCTTAAGAAACAGGCCCGAGATCGTAGAGCTGGCAAAGAATATTTTTAAAGACATAAGGGGTAAATTCAAGGTGGCCTACGACGATACCGCATCGATCGGCAGGCTGTACCGGAGACAGGATGAAATAGGGACTCTCATGTGCATCACCGTCGATGTAGAGAGCCTGACAGATAAGAAGGTCACTGTGCGTGACAGGGACACAATGGAACAGGAGAGGATCAGCGTAGATCGCCTGAAAGAGTACATCGGGAAAAAACTGTAGTTTCAGGAACTGTAGTTTAAGAAAGGAGAAAAATGCAAGTCATGACAGAAAAGAAGGGAAGCAAAACCAAATACGTATATTCATTCGGAGGCGGAAAGGCAGACGGCAAGGCCGCCATGAAAAATTTATTAGGGGGCAAGGGTGCAAACTTGGCAGAGATGACCAACCTCAAACTGCCGGTACCCGCAGGCTTTACTATTTCCACAGAGGTCTGTACATACTATTATGACAATAATAAAAAATACCCCGCGCAGTTAAAACAGGAAGTCCTGGCCGCGCTTAAGGGCGTGGAAAAGACAATGGGCGCAAAGTTCGGGGACAAAGACAACCCCCTGCTTGTGTCTGTCCGCTCCGGCGCGCGTGTTTCAATGCCCGGCATGATGGACACAGTCTTAAACCTCGGCCTGAACGACACAACCGTGGAAGGCATCACAAAACAGACCAAGAACGAACGCTTTGCATATGACGCATACAGGCGCTTTGTGCAGATGTTCGGGGACGTTGTCCTCGGCCTGAAGCCAAAGGGCAAGGACGAGCACGATCCCTTTGAGGTAATCATGGACAGGCTGAAAAAAGAAAAAGGGATAAAGCTCGACATCGACCTTACATCAGATGACCTTAAAAAATTAGTCAAGCTCTTCAAGGAAGAGATAAAGAAAGAAACCGGCAGGAGTTTTCCGGAAGACGCATATGAACAGCTCTGGGCAGCCATCGGTTCGGTCTTTGAATCATGGAACACTGACAGGGCCATCGCATACAGAAGAATAAATAAAATACCTGAAAACTGGGGCACGGCGGTAAACGTGCAGTCAATGGTCTTCGGAAACATGGGCAATGACTCGGGCACAGGTGTTGCATTTACGCGCGACCCGGCAACAGGCGAGAAAAAGTTCTACGGTGAGTATCTAATCAATGCCCAGGGCGAAGACGTTGTTGCAGGTACGCGCACACCTCAGCCGATTGAAAAACTGCAGAACGACCTCAACAAACCATATAATGAGCTCCTCGAGATATACAAAAAGCTTGAGAAGCACTACAGGGAAATGCAGGACATGGAGTTCACCATACAAAAGGGCAGGCTCTGGATGCTCCAGACACGCGCCGGAAAGCGCACCGGCCTTGCCGCAATAAAGATAGCTGTGGACATGGTGAATGAAGGCCTAATATCAGAAGATGAAGCGCTCCTGAGAATAGAGCCTGAACAGCTCAACCAGCTCTTAAGGCCTGTCTTTGACCTTGATAAAAAGAAAAAGGCGGTATCCTCGGGCAAGCTTCTGGCAAAGGGCCTGAACGCCGGGCCGGGTGCGGCATGCGGCAAGGTAGTCTTTAACGCAGTTGACGCCGAGGAATGGGCTAAAAGAGGCGAGGAGGTAATCCTTGTCAGAATCGAAACTTCTCCGGAAGACATAAGCGGCATGCACGCGGCAGTGGGTATACTCACTGCAAGGGGCGGCATGACTTCGCACGCAGCCTTAGTTGCCCGTCAGATGGGTAAGG
>CAYVIU010000161.1:0-2292 GCA_964451625.1 uncultured Planctomycetia bacterium
CCCACCCAAATAATTTTGTCTTTCCCGAATGCTTATATCGGTATTCCATTTATGCCCCCGTAATTGCGCGCCCCGCCGACGGCGGGGCGAAGCAATCTCAAGTCCATTATGAAATCTTTTTTAAAAATTTTTTTCACTGGTCTTCTTAATTACAGGCTCCCAGCTGTTTGATAACCCGAGGCAGGGGCTCTCCTGCGCCCTGCTTGAATTGCAATCAACGCAGCGATGGCAGTCGCTACTTCGCGTTCAACTGCTGTTTTATTATCCCGGTATTGCCGTTGAAGCTCTGCCCTGTTTACATTTAACTGTAAATCTTCTACTATTTGCCGCGCATATAATCCATCTGCTTCATCCTGAATAAATCTCTGTGTAATGTAAAGCCTCATTGCTGGATTTTTCATTATATCTTTAAATGGTCTAACGAGTTCAAACCCTTGCCTTTTCAACTTTTCAACGCTAAAATCTTCTTCTACCTCTTGAGCATATTCAAATAAGCGGGTCAAAGAACGCCTTCCAATCAAAAAAACTAAAGGGTCTTGGCCTGCTTTAACCAATATATTTTCTAGGCTATCTTCATTGATACTGCCTATGGGCCAAATATTAAGTAATGCAGATCGAAGATAAACAAAACTATCTGCGGACGCTCCAAGCTCATATCCCCGCGCTGCGTCAAGTTCCGCATCAATAGATCTAGCGTAATGGAAGTGAACAATCTCTCCGGGATCCAAAAGATGTGCTGCTCTGCCTATAACGGCCAGCTTTCTATTTTCTATGGCTACGGACCTTCTCTTGCCCCTTCCTCTTAAATTTAATGCCCCTTCAAGCATTAACTCGTTTTCTCTTCCAGTAGCTCTTTCAATAAAAGCGTATGCTTCTCGCGTGTCATATTCTCCACTAATCTCCCTCCTTGACATTTCTTTAACAAGGTAGTTCCGCAGGCGCTCTTCATCTCTGGTGGTGTGTCCTGCAATAAAAACTTTTAGGTCGGGGAAATCTGTGAGCACTACTTCCAAAATGTTTGCAATGGATGATAGTGGGGCATTTTCTATTAATGTATCATCGGCTTTTCTTTCTACTCTCTGATGATACACATCCATGCTTACGGATATAAAAAGTTTCTTATCCTTTTTCTTTGATGTGGGGTTTTTTTGCCAGGCGTCCCACAATTGCCCTAAAATTTTTCTTGCAGTATCAGGATCTTTAGCCCACTTAGCATTGGTATTAATCTGCAAAGAGGTCTTGGCGTGCTCAACAATATAAAGCAATCTTTTAATATCTAAAAAAGGCTCTCTGTCTGTAACGACAACTGTATTATAGTACTTTGTATGCTCAAGTAAGCCATCTATATGTTCATATGACAATTTAGCTCTTGGGTCCATCACCCAAGGTAAAAGACAATGTACGCATTTTGCATTACATACGGATATGGTATCGATGGCAAAACTCCTATCACTGTCTTCAACGCGCGGAAAATTTTCTTTTTTGAAACTGGGGTGACCGGTAAGTCTCTCGACTAAATCTACTCTCTGTTTATCTACTCCTTTGCCCAGCATAGAAAAAAGTGCCATTTCCTCTTGATTAGTTTTTTCTAGATTGGCACTGCGCTTACCATCGGAATTATATGCCGTTTTATTGAACCATTCGGCTTCAGTAGCTATATCAATATCTTGTCTCTGTGCCAAATATATCATCTGCCCTACTTGTCCAAGCAAATCACTTCTTGTCCTGCGCTCAAGAAACTTCGAAGCTATAGCTTTGATATTATCTATATCTGTAGCCGATGTTAGGCATGGCCGAAAATACTCTATATTTATTTCTGCTGGGACCTTATTTCTAACAAATATTGCTCTCCTTGAAGGACCAATTTTTTCTTCTAAAAATCTCAAGGTAAAATAAACTTGAGCAATAATGGGGCCTGCTGGACAATAATTGTCGGAGCTCGACAAATCTTTTATCCTACCCATAATGCTATCAAACTCCTTTACGCATCTTTCTATAAATCTTATCTCAACGTCCTCTTTATATCTTCGCTGGCGTTCTTGATCAAGTATGCCTTGTGAGGGGTTTTTTCTGTTAAAATCATCTATGCGCGTATCAATCAAACCTTCCGCTTGTGTAGGTGAGGTGGGTGCACGGCGTAAGTTAAGACGCAATGTGCCTGTTTCCTCATCATATTCATATATATCTTTTCCTTTATTGCCTTTATTACTAACGTTAATTTCCAAAACTCTAACACGGTCAGATATATCTTCAACTCGGGCCTGTGCGGCTGCGACCAAAAGATCATGGGAT
>CAYVIU010000162.1:0-2264 GCA_964451625.1 uncultured Planctomycetia bacterium
CTAAAAGATAAATACCTTTTCTTAATCTCAAAAGTATCTTTCTTTTGACAAGGCGTACTAATTTGACTTTTAGAGAATTTTTTTTAGCACAAAGAATTTTCTCAAGATCATTTATGGTAAAATAATCTTTATTATATGATTGTAGTTTTTTTATTAATTCATAATCCATTTTATGTTTTTTCTTTTGTTAATTCAGGTATAACTTTCCAGTAATTCGCCGGTAGATATCTACGTAATTCCTGTGTAAGTTCCTTTAGCGGTATATTATGCCCTGATAAATCTACGGGAACCCTTAATTTCTGTCCTATATACCATAAATCAAAAATATCTCTTGGTTTTCTTCTTGTCTTGATAGCGTCTTTTTTTTCTTTCAATATCTGTTCTATTGTATAAACATTACCCACAACCTGAATATTACTTACCGAGGAAGTAAGCAGCGTGCTTACGAATTCTACTTTTTTAATCCGTTTAGAGATTTCAATTTTTATAGAAAATGCCTGTGGAAGCCATGCTTCTTTCACTCTATACTCTGCAATGATCGTGTAGTGTTTATGCCAGAGATCTTTTATCTTAAGTTCGCTAAATTTGGCTTCGGCCCCTCTTGCAATCTTTTCAAAAGCTGAAAAATCCAAATCCTTAATAATAGAAAAATCAAGGTCTTCAGAAAAACGTGGAGAGTTATATACAAGCCTTAATGCTGTACCTCCTTTAAATACAAGGCTTGCTCCAAGCGAAGAATCAAGAATATCCCTTAATATGATCATTTCCCACCATTCACGCGCTATCTGTTCCACATGAATACGTTCGCTTACTTCGAATTTTCGGGCAATTAATTCATCCATAATATGGCTCCTTTTAACAATAAATACTTGTTTATAGTAAATTAACAATTTTGTTAACTATCTACAAACAAGTATACCACAAAATACGATTTTGTCAAGTGGGTGTGAAATGAATTAAGTATCCTGTCCCCGGAATTAGGGGGATAGAAATTACGTGCCTTGGTGGGAGTATTCGTAGTCGGCTTTTTTAAGCTCCTCTAACCACTTAAGCTTTTCGGGTTTCCGAATATCATCAAGTGCTAAGGCTTGTTTTATGGCTTCGAGTTTTTTCATCGCTATTTCTACGTCTTCTAACATCTTGTTTACACGTTCGAGTGTTTGCGATATGAGGAGTTGTGTTTCTTCTGTCACATTTTCGTGTTGTGATAGGTTTTGGAGCTCTTCTTCGATTCTTTGAAGTTTAGAGAGCAGTTCTTCTGCTTTTTGTTTGGCTGTTTCAAGTGAAATTCTTACTATATCAATGTATGCTTCATCCGCGCCTTCAAGCCTTAGTCTCTTAGCTTCTTGTAAGTCCTGCTTAATGTCTTCTATAGCTATATTTAATTCATCTACAGCTTGCTCAGCCAAATCAGCGTCTTTAGCTAATTCATCTGCTCTAAGCGCTATTGTATCTACGCTGTCAACTTCTCCAGTAGCTTTATTAATAAGGCTAATAGGTATACGCCCTGCGTCTGGGAACACAAGCGTTGCTGCTGAGGAGTGCGAACCACCAGTCTCGTTGGGTTTTTGGGGTTTTTCATCATCCTCATCACGACGCTTCATAAGATCTCTCTCTGTTCTTATCAAAGCTTGCAAGGTTTCTCTTCCTTTATCTTTTTTGGGTTTCGGAGATTTTTCTTCTTTTTCTTTACGCTTTCTCTCGACATATCTTGCTATTGAATTACGAAGATTGTTTAAAGCATTTCTCGCTCTTTGATAAGCACTTGGTCTTGCTTGTAAGAATCTTTTCATCTGATGACGGAAACGTTCACTAATATATCTGGCTAGTGTGCCAAGTATCTTATTTATTTCATACAGATTTAAAATTTTACGGTGAATTCTCGAAAGGCTTCTCCTAGTGACTTTCGATGGATCGTCAAGCTCGTTTAAACATTCGGTTAATATTTCTATTGCTCTTTCTCCGTCTTGCTCACCTATATCATCGCTTTTGTCTTCAACCAGCTCGATGCCTGCCTGAAGAATTGCTCTCATTTCTTCCATTGGAGTTCCTTTTAGTGCGTCATCCGGCAAAGATTCTGTTGTGGGCAATGGCGGAGGTGTTGCTGCCGGTCTTTTCTGTCTTGCAGGAAGTGGTGGTGGTGTAACTTGTTGCCTTCTTTCAGGTAACGGTGGAGGTGTTGGCCTTTGTAGTTCGGTTGGTTCTTCAGGCGGCTTTTCTGTCGGAGCCTCTGGCTTATCTTTTTTGCCTCCTTTAATGCCTCC
>CAYVIU010000163.1:0-2178 GCA_964451625.1 uncultured Planctomycetia bacterium
AGATCCGCAAACAGAAAAGGAGCATGTAGTGAGACAATTACATGAAATGATCGGTGGTCTATTTGGATTGATTTACTCTAATGGTGAAGCAAGAGCTTCGATGAAAAAAACTGATGACAAAGACAGTGCAATTGGTTATGGAAGAGCAATTAAGCTATATGATAAGTATGGTTCAAATATATTACCAAAATTAATTGTAAGGGATTACCTTGAGGTTTCTAATTTCCTAAGTAAGGAAACACCAATAGGACTTAAAGAGAAAATTGCATCAATAATAAGAAAATTTCCTTTCCCCCTCTCATTTTTTAGGATTTTTGAAAATTGAACATAACGATGACGGTAGTAGAACTCCTTCTTACAACCGTACAAGGACAGGAAAAAATTATGCAATCCAAAATTTTGCCAATTTGCTGAGGTGACTGAAATGAAAAAGCTATATGCT
Organism: uncultured Planctomycetia bacterium; assembly: GCA_964451625.1. Taxonomy (GTDB): domain Bacteria; phylum Omnitrophota; class Gorgyraeia; order JABMRJ01; family CAYVIU01; genus CAYVIU01. The sequence goes on from CAYVIU010000163.1 coordinate 443, forward strand.
GGAGTGGATATACATAAGGAAGATTATGTGGGGTGTATTTTGGATGAGAAGGAAAAGATTGTCGATGAAGGAAACTTTCCCTCAACTAAAGAAGGTGCACAGGTATTCATGTGTAGTATGCCTGTTAAGGCAGTTGCTATCGAAGCATGTGGAATGTGGAGAGGTGCTATGAAGATATTTAGAGACCTAGGTTATGAAGTAAAGCTAGCAAGCCCTAAGAAAACAAAAGACATTGCTGGGGTTAAGAAAACCGATAAGATTGATGCTAAGACATTAGCCAGATTGCTAAAAACAGGATTTCTTCAAGAAGTTTATATACCAAACGATGAAATGCTTAAACTTAGGGATATTACAAGGCACAAAGAAAACCTTACAATAATGCGTGTAGAGGTGCAAAATAGAATTAAAAGCTATATGCTTAGAGAAGGCATAAAATATCCTAAAAAGCTTTGGAGTGTTAAAAACTTAGAGTGGCTGTCTAAGATAGAGGATTTAAACATACAGAATTGGCTTAGGCTTTATCACAACTTTGTTGCTGAAGAAAGAGAGACGTTAAAAAGGATAAAGGCAATATCAAGGAGTAAGAGATTAACCAATCTTCTTATGACTCTGCCTGGAGTAGCAGAATTCTCCGCTTTAATGATACTGGCAGAAATAGCTGATATAGGCAGATTTGAAACTCCAAAACAGCTTGTTATGTATGCTGGCTTATGTCCAGGAATTTATCAGACCGGAGATACAGAAAGGGATGTTAAGAACAATGCTGCCAATAAACACCTTAAATGGATAATAACAGAATGCTCTGGACGGGCTTCTATAATGAAAGAGACTAGATTCCAGAGACATTATGCAAAGATAAACAAGAGGAAAGGATCTAAAGTGGCAAGAAGAAGTACTGCCCGCAAGATGCTTACAATAATCTGGCACATGTTAAAGAATCAGGAGGATTATCATGCTTCGTAAAGAAGAGTGGCAAGGGCACCCCCAGAATATAACTAGTGCAATGAAATGCACTCGAGGTTCACAAAGCATAGCTTTGTGCCCTAGAGAAAGGCATGGAAGCCTCTCAACGATGACTGGGAGCCTTTTTACCACTTTCCGTATTGTGCTTAGAGCACCTAGAGATGTTTGTGGTAAAGCCCTTACCGAAAAGTATATTAATGAGAGCAGATATTTAATATTTGCGGAGAGGGATAATAACCTAATATGGTTATTATCTTTTTATTTTTTTAGCAGGGGAGTTCTAAGAGATGTTATATACCCCGACCTCGAGGCTTTCCTCCAACGAACGGAAGTGAGTTGAGAGCTGAAAGCCTCAGAGCTGGAGGGTCGAGCACCATCGTGAGCGAGCCATTGAAAAAAATTCCGACGATAAATCATGGAGGAATTTTTTGCAATCTGCGAGCGAACGAGGAGCGGAGAAGTCCGAGTTGCGGCGATTAAAGCCCCGTAGGGGCATTCCAGTAAGAGTATCAAAGGGCTTTGACTAACCATTTAAGATTTATTTGTAAAAATAGAAATGTTTATAGAATCCCCTCAATTCACAGTTAGTATGAGTACAGTATTAGCAGCAAATTGTAGAAGTTGTATCTTAGCCGCATATGACACCGCAGAATATAGGATAGTTTCTCCTACAAGGGATGAATTGTATAGAAACACCCATAAGGTAAGACCTATTGGCTCAGGAAGAGCTTTCTTAGGCCTGGCTGGAGCTATCCCTACTGATGAAGGGGGTG
>CAYVIU010000164.1:0-1050 GCA_964451625.1 uncultured Planctomycetia bacterium
TGCACTGCCTATAAGGCGTGAGGCAACTTGATCTTGATCAAATTCTGGATTAGCAGAAAGAATTAATGCTGCTAATCCTGCTACGTGAGGGCATGCCATTGAGGTTCCTCTTGCCCTGTAATATCTCTCCCCTACTACGAAAGTAGGACGCCCTGTAGGGTCTCCATTGTTATCAGAGCGCAGTGAAAGAATGTTGCTGTCGACATGATGCGCTGGATTTTCTCTATACAGAAGGCGCCAAGCAGGATCATCATCGTAAACAGTTATTTCATCGATTACCAATTTTGTTCCTGTAGATTGTTCGTTCTTATCACCGCTGACACGGATCTCTATCCACTGGATATCCCCTTTATAGTCTACTATTATTGGGATTGTCGCTTGCCATATTGTTTCGGGACTATACAGGTCCACAGAGCTATGGAAAGAGATATCATGATAGTATTCCTTAATGTATATGTCAGCTATGCCCTGATCCGGACCAGTAACAGTGATTAAAGAAAAAGATGCGCTAAGTCCTAGAATGCCCTGCCTCTCCATGTCCATTACACAATAATTCCCCTCCCAGTGTGTCTGACGATAGGACCTATCTTTTGCGAAAACACTTCTTTTGCGTTCCCAACCTCTATTATCAAGCCCTCCAGGCGCTATAACATCAATAGTATCGCCATAATTTGAAAATTGGCATTTTTCATCATATGGGGCAGAGGCAGCTACAGCAATTATATCTTCATGGTTGGCTGGGGAATAGTATTTAACATCATCGTTATTATTACCTGCTGAAAAGACAATAACGCAACCCTTGGGCTCACGATTATATGCGTATTCTACAGCATCTTCTAATACAGGGTCAGATGGCCTGGGGGCTGTAGGCCCCCAGCTATTACTTAATACATCTGCTTTGTTGTCTGCTGCAAAGTATAAGCCTTCTACAATTACGCTATCGAAAGCATTAGGGAAAATCTTTACAGGCATAATTTTTGCTTTTGGGGCTACTCCGATAATGCCTACGGCGTTATTACCAATAGCCGCGATTGTGCCGGCACAATGAGT
>CAYVIU010000164.1:1075-2168 GCA_964451625.1 uncultured Planctomycetia bacterium
GAACAGTCTCTTCCGGTTCACGAACTCTGTTATCACCGCTAAAATCATAACCGATAATCTCATTGGTTTGCGGATCTCTCAAGATATTATCCCCAATATCTTCGTGGTTATAATCTACGCCTGTATCTATTACCGCTACTACAACACCTTCTCCGGGCTGAGTCTCTCCTTCATCAAAGATGCTATTTCCATTTGTATCGAACACATTGTAAGCCTCAATAGCTTGAATCTTCTGAAGGCCCCAGAGGTCAGGATAGACCTCAGGATAATCTTGTCCCCAACTGCCTTCTTTCCAGTTTGTCCCGTCTTTTAAGTAATAATCGTTAGGTATATAGTCTTCATCGGGTAAAGGTGTTTGGGCAATCTCATATTTGTAATTGGGTTGGGCGTATTCTATCCTTGGGTCTTTTTTAAGCTTTTCAATGGTAGAGAATATGTTTTCGTCTGTCTCTAATATGTATATGGGAAAGAGATCAATTTTGTTGCGTTTGGTTAGTTTTTTACTCTCGAGTTGTTTGTGCAGGGTCTTAAACACAGGTTTTTCGTCTCTTAGATTGTATTCATTCTTCAGGCTGTTTAAGAGAGCTTTATTGCTTGAGATCCTTCTAGAATAGCTTTTGGTAGAAAGGATTTTTGATGATTTTGCTTCTTTAAGTTTAATGATAATCTGGCCCGGGGCATATTGAGGTTGCTTCTCTTCTGTTAAGGGTTCTTCTGTTTCCGGGTCATATATAGCTTGGATATCGGCTGCCGCATATACAAACATGAACAAAAGCGCCAATCCTACTAAAACCAATCTCTTTAAGGTATATTTTCTCATTTTCTTTTCCTCTGTATAATTCCTCATGCGTAAGCATGGGGTTACTAAAAGCTTCAATTTACCAAACATAAAAATAACCAAGCTGCCGATTGCGGCGGCTTGACTTGGCCTATATTAACCCTATATATACTTACACTACAAAGTATACCACACATTTTCTAAAAGTCAAGGGCAAATGAGCTAACTTTTGGTAGTTTTACATTCAGGTAAAAACGCGGTTGCGGCCGGCTCTTTTGGCGCAGTAGAGGGCCTTGTCAGCTTCGTCAATCAGCT
>CAYVIU010000165.1:0-2166 GCA_964451625.1 uncultured Planctomycetia bacterium
CAGGAGATCGTTTCTTTATAGAATTACAAAAAGGCTTGAGAAGGCCCTGCTGCTTAATTCCGCCAGCATTGTGGTATTGACAGATAAGGCAAAGAAAATAGTCAAAAATTTTGATTATATGAAAGATAGGAATTTCAGAATAGATGTAATACCTACTTGCGCTGATCTGGACAGGTTCAATATACGGCAAAAAGACGCGGGTATAGAAAGGTCATTAAATATAAAAGACAAATTCGTTTTTTCGTACAGCGGTTCCATAGGCACATGGTACATGCTTGACGAGATGATAGATTTCTTTAAAGTTTTAAAGGAAAAAGTTAAAAATAGCTTTTTCCTGTTTCTGGCGAACAGGGATAAAGACATAATTGATGCCAAAATGAAAGAACAGGGCATTCCAAAGGAAGATTATGCCGTGAGAAGCGCGGCGTACCTTGATGTGGCGAAGTGGCTTTCTGTGGCAGATGCATCCATATTTTTTATAAAACCGACATTTTCAAAAAAGACATCGTGCCCCACCAAATTCGCAGAACTGCTCGGATGTGGTATTCCTGTTATTGCGAATTCCAAGGTAGGCGATGTTGATCAAATCGTAAAATCAAACAAGATAGGTGTTGTCATAGACAAATTTGACACAGCTTCATACAAAACGGCAGTGAACGGCCTCTTGAATTTAATGAATGATAGAGATGCCCTGAAGATGAGGTGCCGCAGTACTGCTCGGAGGCTATTGTCTTTACGAGGCGGAGTAAAACATTTTCACGAAATCTACGCGAGTCTGATATGAGAATATTGATTACCGGGGCAAATGGAATGTTGGGAAGTGATATCAGCCCTCTTTTAATCAAAGAAGGCCACCAGGTCTATGGGGGCGACATACAAAATGTTAATAACGATTTGCGATACCTGGATATATGCGATATTGACAATGTAAAGTCCGTTGTGAGCAATGTAGAACCTGATATGATCTTTCATCTTGCCGCTGAAACGGATGTAGACAAATGCGAGCTGGAGCCGGAGCATGCCTATCGCATTAATGTTACCGGGACAAAGAATATAGCCCTGGCATGTAAAGGATGCGGGTGTATCCTGGTATATACAAGCACATGCGGCGTCTTTGATGAAAAAAGAAAAGGCCCATTTACAGAGCTTGACAAACCCAATCCGGTTAATGTGTACAGCAGAACCAAGCTGGAAGGGGAGAAGATAGTAAAGAATTTAATTAAAAAACATTTCATCTTTAGAATAGGATGGATGATGGGCGGCAATAAAAGGGATAAGAAATTTATAGCCAAGATGGCGAAGCTGATAAGGACTAAAAATGAGATTTCCGTAGTAAATGACAAATTTGGCAGCCCGACCTATACCAGGGATCTATCCAAGGGCATGATAGAGGTTGTAAAGACCGGACGTTTTGGCTTGTACCACATGGCAAACGCCGGGTCATGCTCAAGATATGAGCTGGCCCAGAAGATCAAAGAGCATCTTGGCAAAAGAGATGTTGTAATAAGGCCTGTTCCTTCATCCCAGTTTCCTTTGCCGGCGCCAAGGCCGCGCTCAGAAGCAGTCGTGGACCTGAATTTGCAAAAAATAGGCCTGGCTTGTCTTATGCGGCCGTGGGAAGAGGCCCTGAAAGAGTATCTGGATCAGTTAGATCTGGACAGGATATAAAAAATGAATACACAGTTATTAAAACGTAATTTAAAAGTAGTATTTTCCAACAAATTCGGGTTCCCTATTTACGCACCCGACTCTGTTTCTTTAATCGTCAGCGACAAATGTAACCTGAAGTGCAGGATGTGTGATTTCTGGAAGAACAATAAAAGAGACAATGCTAATATAACACCTGATGCATATGAAGAATTGTTTAAAGACCTTCACTCATCTGGGACCAGGGCTGTTCAGCTGACAGGCGGAGAGCCGTTTTTGAGAAAGGACCTCAATGATATTTTAAAAAGGGCAAGAGCAAATCGATTAGAGACAACTGTTGTTACAAACGGTACACTGGTTAACAAAGATAATGTCAATGATTTTGCGGCCAACACAAACCTCATTTATATCTCTTTAGATGCACCGTCCGGCAGGCAGCACGAATACATAAGAGGGGTCCCGGGTATTTTTAAAAGGATTATGGAATCGGTAAAATTGTTAACCAGCTGCATAAAAAAG
>CAYVIU010000166.1:0-2156 GCA_964451625.1 uncultured Planctomycetia bacterium
TGTTCGCCAGGCCAAACCCTCCATCTTTGGTCCTTTCAGCCTTTTTACCTCCGGCAGTGATAACATGATCGCCTATGACTGCCTCCATGTATGTAATAAGGCTTGAGTTGGACTTTGCCATATCGTGTACGCTTGCCATTTCTCCGAAGACTATCTGTTTATATGCCGTCTCGGCCAATAAACCCTCTTGCTGTAAATATTCCATGGCTGCTGTTATTACGTATCCATGCCCGAGCGGTTCGCCAAGCATAATTATTGAACCTTCTGTAAAACATTTTGCCTTTTTGGTGTAGTCTATTCTGCTTTCAGGTATAATACCTCTCTGCCAGCCTGCGGGCATGTTTCCCTGGTCAATGGCGCTGAGTTGTTCGGGGTCTCTTGGAATAAACTCATCCTTCACTATCCAGCGCAGCTGGTTTGGTGAAACCACAACAACCGGCGTTGTGCCAGGGCTCTTATATGAACCATTCATTGTAAGGCGTGCGTTTGTCTCGCCCTGGTCAGCAGTAACCAATGCCTTGTGCACGTGCCTTGAATACCTTGATGCCTTTCCGGCAACAGCCACTACCTGGCTTGATCCGAATAGTCTATTAAATTTAGCCTGGTCATTCTTTATATTCTGCCATAATTGTCCGGGAAGTTTAGTTGTTAACCTGAGGATAATGGCCTTTAGATATGCGCGTGCCCTTTTCTCAGCTTCAGCGCTGTCTATGCGCTGTGAAGCTGCCAGGTCTTCTATTCCGGCAAGCCGTTCTATATCACACCTGAATTCACTCTTATAAAAGTCTTTTCTTGTGCCCTTCTTAATAGTGCGGCCCCAGACTATGTTTTCCACGGCCTTGGCCCTTGCAGCCAGGTTTCCGCCGCGTTTTAAAAGACCTAATTCTGCCAGTGCCTCGTATAACTCAACGTCATAATTAAATACGACCTCGGCAAAGGTCCTGTTTGTTTCCTCGGCTATCTGAAGGATTTTCTCTATCGCTTTTTCGTCACTTTCGACTCCGAGGGCCTCTTTGAGTTCAGCATATTGCGGAGAATTAACGGCTTCCTTGAAATCAAGAAGTGTCTGCTCTGCTGTACCCAGCTCTCTTCTGTATTTTCTATTTTTTGCTTTAAGTACACCCTTAATTTCTGCCTGCGGGGTTGCGTTCCGTGACTTTTTATAATATCCGTCTCCTGTGCCTACCGGGACGCCGGCCGGTACATGTGCGAATATAAATGACTTGGCATTCTTATCAAACCCTGATGCCCTTTCCAGGCCCTCTCCCTTTGCTATTAATTTATAATACCTCTCTATATTCCAGCCCTGCGTAGTCTCAAAGTTTGCCTGGCCGCAGAAGACCCCTACTGTCCTCCTGTCTGCTTCAGGCTCCAGTGCGTCGGCAAGCTCTGTTGATATCCTGCTGCCGTCAACACCCTGGATTGTGGAACCATCCTTGATGACAACGAAACGGCCTTCTTTTCGAAATCCTTTTAGTTTATCAAATATTTTAACGTCACGCGTAAGCCTGGTTAAGATATGCATTATATCATCGTATGAAGCATCGTTACCCAACTGGCCGTTTTTAGGCGCAAGGTAAACTGTCAGGTTAGGGTTCAGCTCCATCATCTTCTGTATAAACGCCAGGTCAAACACTGCCTCGCCGTTATTGTCCAGGAAGTAAACCAATTTGACCCTTGCCTTTGATCTGATTATGCTGTCATAAAAACGCGCGAAGTCGTTATCAAAATATGCATGGGCGAGCCCTCTCCTTGCAGCGTCGATGAAATATCTTTCTATAAATGCATTTGCATCTCTTTCATATGCATCTCTTATATCCGGGTTATTTAAATCTACAATATTACCGCCTATGGCGAGCCTGAGCCACTTCAAGAGTTCCTGGGCATCATTGTGGTCTGCCGGGACCCTTATCTCGTTCTGAACTATATCAAGTGCGGTTTTATTTGCCTCGGCATTTGTTTTTTCATGAGGATTAAAGAGCTCTGCCTTCGGATCCTTCAAAAGCACGGCCCGCATCGTGGTCCTTACGACATCCAGGGAATAAAGGCTCGTCAGGTAACTTCTTAAAGGCCGCTTAAGGGACTGGGGTTCCCAATTAAGGACACTGGCTACTGCCTGGCTTACTTTTTCATAGTTAGTATCTGCAAATTTCTTG
>CAYVIU010000167.1:0-2155 GCA_964451625.1 uncultured Planctomycetia bacterium
GTCTGCCGCCTTTTAGACCTATAAAGTAGCCCAGCATTGCTCCAAACACAGAACCAGCTGTTGTAATTCCTGCCAAAAAGAAGCTGGATTTAGGTTCCATAAGTGCGAGAGCGATAAGAAGTATATCAGGTGGTATAGGGAAAAATGAAGATTCTGCAAATGCCAAAACGAAAAGTCCTGTCGGCCCATATGGTAAGAATTTATCTATTGTCCATTTCGCTAATCTTTTTATCATATCTCACTCACCCTGTAAACTGGAAAACAGCGTGTCATAACTTATTTACTGGTATAGGGTTATATCAAAGAGAAACGTCCCCTATCCCTTCCAGCCGTCCTTGCCGATTAGAGGGACGAACATGCAGCCGCAAGTTTGGCTTGCTTCTACGCCGGTTTTCTTTTTCTCAACTAAAGTAAGCATTTGGGTAAAATTGTTGCCGACGGGAATTACTAACCTGCCGCCTTCTCTTAATTGGTCTACGAGGGCTTGCGGTACTTTCGGCGCGCCAGCTGTTACAATTATGGCATCGTATGGGGCAAATTCAGGCCATCCAAGCGTTCCGTCCCCGGTCTTAACTTTTACGTTTTTATACCCAAGTTTTTCCAGATTCGTTTTAGCAAATTGCGTAAGAGCCTCTATTCTTTCCACCGTAAAAACTTGGCTGGCAAGCTCTGAGAGTATAGCGGCTTGATAACCTGAGCCTGCGCCTATTTCTAAAACTCTCTCAGTGCCTTTAAGCTTAAGGAGTTCTGTCATTAATGCTACCATAAAGGGTTGTGAAATTGTTTGGCCGGCACTGATTGGCAGCGGATGGTCTGCGTAGGCAATAACAAGAAATTTCTCGTCTATAAATTTATGCCGCGGAACTTTGCTGAAAGCCTCCAGAACTTTGGAATCGCATATGCCCCGCGTTATAAGCTGTGTCTCAACCATGCGTTTCCTTTGTAGGTCAAAATCCATATCCATTATTTAAATCTTTCTTTGGAATGTCACTTTAAAAAGCATTTTTATAAAACGGAGGGCATCTATAATAGGATTAATTTTGCTGGCCTCACCTTGATAAATGCTTTTTATGGGGATGGAAAAAATTTTGAAGCGCTCTTTTGCCGCTTTAATCAGAATCTCTGATTCAATTTCGAAATTTAACGAGAATAATTTTATTTTCTCGAGAACATTCCTTCTGACCAATCTAAAACCGCATTGGGAATCAGGGATAGCCTGACGCGCGAATATTGATATTATCCATGACATGAAGCCGTTAGTAAGCCTTCTTGCAACAGGCATCGATTTCGTGTTACCCATTCGATTGCCGAGAACTAAAGCGGCTTCTGTTTCATTAGCAGCTCGTATAAAACGTGTCAGGTCCTGAGGGTTATGCTGCCCGTCTCCGTCCATCATTATTATTGACGAATATCCCTGCTCTAAGGCATATTCAAACCCGCGCCTTAATGAAGCGCCTTTACCAAAATTCCTGTCATGCTGTATTATCTGAGCGCCATTATGACTGGCGATCCGGCCTGTATTGTCGTGCGACCCGTCGTCAATAACTAATACGTCCAGATCCTGCTTTTTAATCTCAGATACAATGCTTCCGATTGTTTTCGATTCATTATATGTGGGTATAATTACACAGGTTCTCATAAATCAGTCCTGCCAGACTCTGTCAAACATAGACCACTGGTCAGGAAACTCCTTTACATATCTTTCGACTATTTCAGTCGCTTTCTGGACTATGTTTTTTAAATCCTCTTCTTCATTGCCCGTGCGTTCATTAACTTCTACAGCTTTTTCGTATGTCATTGTATAAGAGTTGTCGGGATTTCTAATTATAAATGTAGGCACAATCGCAGCATCTTTTCTCAATTTGAATACACCTATGCCCCTCGGCATTACTGCGGGCTTACCGAAAAATTCCACTCTAAGATCACTTTTTGAAAAATCCCTATCAGCGAGTATTGCTATAGCCTCGTTTTCGTCAAGGCGCTTGAAGGCTTTTTTAATACTCCCGCCAAGCGGGATAACCTTAATGCCTTGAGCGGTTCTTTTCCCGTTAAAAAAATCGTCTACTCGTTTATCTTTATGCTGGAGGGCTATTATATTTAACGGGTATCCCAGCATTGTAGTGACAACCGCGCCCAGCTCCCAGTTGCCAAGGTG
>CAYVIU010000168.1:0-2095 GCA_964451625.1 uncultured Planctomycetia bacterium
GAGATGGAATGTTGAAAGACTAGATTTGAGAGATGTAGATTTTATATTCTTGCATGACCCATATACATTGGGGATGATACCTTTTATACGAGAGAAGTACCCAAATATAAAAATAGTCTGGATCAATCACGGAGATATCTCAAAGGCCACTGGCAGGCCGAGAGAATTGATGGAAGAGTATTTATCACGTGCTGATTCAGCTGTCTTTTCATGGGTAAAGGATTATATTCCAAAGCGTGGGGTGGGGATTCCTGCTGTTCATATGGTCCATGGAATAAACCCAAAAAACACAAAAAATGTTGATTTGAGCGCCCGTTTTATAGAAGCGGTAGCAGACAGGTATGGGATAGATATCAATAGACCGGTCATACTTCAGGTAGGCCGATACAATCCATCTAAGGACCCTTTGCAGTCTATAGCGAGTTTTCTCAAATTAAAAAAGGCAATAGGTGGAGAGGATGCCGCGGCCAGGCCGCAACTGGTCATATCAGGCGTAGCGATATCGCCGGGCGATTGGAAGCTCTATAATAATTTAAGGAAGTTTGTAGAATATATCGGCGATAGAGATATTCATATTATCACCGCTGATAACCAGGTTACAGAATTGACAGAAGAAGAAGAAAATTCTTTGAGGGCAATGGGCTTTGATTTGCCTAATATAGAGCCGTGGGAATTGAGCGACCTCGAAATGAATGGATTGCAAAGGATAGCTGCAATGGGAATACACCCAGCCCTTCATGAGGGATTCGGGCTGGTCATCTCAGAGGCACTCATAAAGGATACGCCAGTAGTGGCTTCGGCAGTCGGTGGCATACCAATGCAGATAAAAGACAGTCGGTTATTAGTGGATCTGCCAGAAGGGCATGAGAGCGAAATAGATAACAGGTATGATATGCTCAGACATGGTGACTTTCCTGCCCTATCATCACATTTGCAGAACTACCCGTTAACACAGCTATTCGCTGATAAAATGCAGGGTATATTGGAAGCAGATAACACCGATTTGAATAGTATGAACTCAAGAGCTAAGGGGCACATACATTCCAATTATTCCATATTGAGGAGCCTTGTAGGCCATTTGGCTTTAATGGATCTGCAGGTTAGAGGTGACCGAAATGAATTTTTAGAACGTGGCAAAATTATAGAAGATATCGATACCATATTATGCAGGATTTTGATCAATAGACTAGCGGACGATGGTTTAAGCAGGGAGCATTTTAATATTATAAAAAATAAAATTATAGATTATGGCGACATGGCTATCGGATTATTGATAAGGGAAATCAAGATGAGTTCAGCGGGGAAAAGTTATCATTATGTACTCAGGTTGGAAAAGATCCTTTCAGGATTTGGCAGAAGGGTTGTGCCGAGAATAATAATGGAATTGGACACAGAAGATGAATACATAAGGGAACAATTTTGTTGGACACTCGTTTTTATGGGAGAAGTCGCAGCAAGCGACTTAATAAAGGCGCTTGCGATGCCTGTAAGCTCACGTCTTACTCAAGGCATAATCAGGGCCCTGGTTAGAATAGGTTATATGGGAAATAAGGATCTCTCTCAAGCCTTGAAAGATTACTTACTGATAAAATGCGGGTCAAGCTACAGAGGTCTAAAGACTTATTTTGGCAGGTTAGGGTTTACGGATTACGAGACATTAGGTGATATGTGCATGTTGATAAGCAGCTTTAGTGACATAAGAAAGGGTGAGATTATAGCGGCGCAGCTACTACAGAAGGGGTTCTATCCCTTGCGGCATTTGGTCACATATCTATCTGGTAGAATAGATGATACACCTGATCCAAAAAGGGTGATAGAGGAAAGCCTGGCGTATTTTGAAAGATGTATTGAGGATATTCAAGAAAAGGGCCTATTCAATAAAGAAGACGACTTGGATGTTGCGCTTGGTTATACCATCTTGATAAGAGAGGCTAAACGAAGAAGAATAAGGTACCGCATGTCATATGAGGACTATGAAACGTTTGTAAAGCAAGGAAAGGAGACGGCCAATTTAGAATTAGGGGGAGCAAAGAACCTTGCTGAAGAACAGGATGCAGAATTAAACTATTTGTCATGGGAGGCGCGACAACTGCAG
>CAYVIU010000169.1:0-2092 GCA_964451625.1 uncultured Planctomycetia bacterium
AAGCCGATCCAGTTTTAAATAAGGAGCTGGGTGTGTTTGTGACGCTGCATAAGCATGGACAGCTCCGGGGCTGCATAGGAAGCATTATCGGAAAAGGCCCTTTATATTTGACAGTAAGAGACATGGCTATTGAGTCTTCAACTACTGACCCGAGATTTGCAAAAATTAGTGAATCTGAGTTAAAAGATGTAGACATAGAGATATCTGTCCTCTCAGAGCTTGAAAAGATCAGTGATCCCAATTTGATTAAGATGGGAAAACACGGTGTATTGGTCCGCGGCCCAGGAGGTGGAGGGGTTTTTCTCCCGCAGGTTGCCGTTGAAACAGGCTGGTCAAGAGATGAGTTTATGAACAATCTCTGCAGCCGTAAGGCAGGGCTTCCTGAGGATGCCTGGAAAAAAGGAGGCTGCGAGATTTATATTTACACCGCAGAGGTCTTTGGTGAGAAATGAAAAGAATCCGGTTTGGGGTGGTGTTGTTGACAAGACACAGGTTATAATGTAAACTTATGTAATCTGATTATATTATGAGAACGAGGCTGATTGAGAGAATATCAAAATGGTTCCCCGTCATAATGGAAATACAAGGCAAAAGATAAAACGCTCCCTTGAAAGAAGAGAAGCTCATCGGATTGCCGTTAATTGGGTTGTAAAATACAGGGCTATCGGGGAGAAGAAATCTTGGAACCGAGCGCCTGCAGAATGTTTAAGCGGAAAAGGGCTCAAGATAATAATGAATAGGCCTTTAAAAGCCGGCTATAACATGGAAGTTTCTTTTTCTCTGGGCAGGAAGTCACAGCCTCTCTATGTTTCCTGTTCGGTGATTTGGTGTAAAAAGCATAAAAAGAATAAATACAAGACCGGTTTGAAAATTTTAAAGGTAAACAACTTGCCCAGTTTTCTTAACTTTATAGGTGAGAAAATGTTGGAATTATCTTCTATCTAAAGATAAGTTATTCTGTAAACGGAGGATAGAACCGTGGAAAAAGTTCATATTGGTCCAGGAAGGGAAATTGAAGAAAGAAGAAAAGCCCAACGCTTAAATCTTTCCATACCCGTAAAGTTTAAATTTTTAAGTAAACAAAAAATCTTGGAAGAGACATTCTGCAGAGATATAAGCGGCGGCGGTATAAAATTGCGTTTGAATAAGCCTCTTGACAAAGGCGAGAGATTAAAAACTTTACTTTATTTTCCGGATGACCCAAAACCCGTTTCTGCTATAAGTAAGGTTATATGGTGTAAAGAGAGTCAGAGAACGAGAAGGAAAGAAACATATTTTGATATGGGTCTTCAACATGTCCGCATAGTTACAAAGGATAAAAAAAGGTTCGTTTTTCTTTTTTGTGAAACAATGATAGACTACTTTATCTCAGATAAGGCAAGACAATGAAAATAAAAGGTAAAAAGGTTTTAGTAGTGGATGATGAGCCACAAGTGTGCAGCATGATCCATGAGTTTTTAGGGAAACGCAGATTTGCCGTAGAGGAGGCACACGACGGCTTAGAGGCCCTAAGACACATAAGAAAATCAAGCCCGGATTTGATTATTCTAGATGTAAAAATGCCCAGGATGGACGGATTCACTTTCCTTAGACAGATTAAATCCGATTCAAAACACTCAAAGATACCTATTATCATGCTGACAATAAAAAGTGAACCGCCTAACTTAAATAGAGGAATTAGATTAGGAGCAGATTTCTATCTGCCTAAACCCTTCAGCCTCGAGAATCTCATGGAATTTATAAAACTTGTTATCAAGTGATAGCGCCGGATTTTTAATGATAGAAAGATTATTAGATTTTGGGTATTATGTTATATTAAGGGCATTCTTTAAAATAGTATTTTCGTTTTATAAAGTTGAAATCCTTGGCAGGGAGAATATACCGCAAGATAGCGGTTTTATCCTGGCAGCCAACCATAGCAACTTTCTGGATGGTCCCGTTATAGCATGGGCATTGCGACCCAGACTTATTTACTGGATTGTATCCAAAGACCTTTACCGAAGGTGGTATTTTAAGCCCATTTTGGTTATGGCAAGATGCGTTCCCGTAAACGGAAGCGTAGACTTAGCCGAAAGGCTCCTGGATAAGAAAA
>CAYVIU010000170.1:0-2067 GCA_964451625.1 uncultured Planctomycetia bacterium
CCTTAGGCCTCCCGACTTCCCCTTGCACATGAAAAAACCTTTTCCTATAAGAATTTCTTTTGCGCAGATCTTATCAACATTGACCCTTTTTACAAAATCGCCGGCCCTTAATCCTGAAAAGGTTTTTGTGAATTTTAGTACCAGTACCCTGTCAACCCCGAGCTCCTTAAAGAGGCGCAGCCTGTGCTTAAGGGATATTAAAAGCGGTACATATTTTACAGGGTGCAGTACTTTATCCGGGTGAGGGTCAAATGTAATGACAAGGCTTGTCCCATTTACACGCTTAGCCTTTTTGACGAGGCGCCGGATGATTTTTTTATGGCCCAGGTGCACGCCGTCAAAAACACCGACGGCGACTATGGGGCGCTTAAACTTCTTTTTTATGTTGTTAATACCTCTTATGACTTTCATAATAAGGACTCGGAGAGTTTTTTTGTGTCGAGGGCATTGAGTTCGCTTAAGCTCAGGGCGTCGGCAATGGAGAACTTTCCTGATTTGACCCTTCTCAGCTCATGCATATAGGCGCCGCAGCCAAGGGTTTCGCCTATGTCGCTGGCCAGCTGCCTTATATAAGTACCCTTTGATGAATGCACTGTAAAACTTACGTAAGGTAATTTTATATCTTTTATCGTTAAATCGTAAATCTCGATGGTGCGCGGTTTTCTTTCAACAGTCTTTCCCTTTCTTGCAAGCTCATAAAGTTTTTTTCCTTTATGCTTCACTGCCGAATACATCGGGGGGATCTGCTCCTGCACTCCGACGAACTGTTTTAATGCCTTTTCGATATCTTCATCTTTTAAATGGCTGCAGTCTGACTCTGAGACAATCTTTCCTTCGCTGTCATGCGTATCGGTACATACACCCAGTTTTAAAACCACTTCGTAGATTTTGGTGTCCACGATAAGCTGTGACTGGAGCCTGGTGGATTTTCCGAGAAGGAGAACCAGGACACCTGTGGCCGCAGGGTCGAGCGTACCGGCATGCCCTGCCTTTTTTATTTTAAACCTTTTCCTTACCAGGTCGACTATATCGTGGCTTGTGAGGCCCTTTGGCTTGTCTACGATGAGAATACCGTCCATCTTAGGCTTCTTCCTCCGCCGCGGCCAGCACCTTTTTTATTACATCCTGCATCTTTCCGTCCATGACGCACCCGGAGGCGTTGTGATGCCCTCCCCCGCCAAAACGCGAGGCGAGGGCGTTTACATCCGCCGTCCCTTTGGATCTAAAACTAATCTGAATCTTGCTCTTCTCATACGGGTTTTCGAGAAAAAGAATCGCTATCTCTGTGCCCATAACAGACCTTGGATAGCTTATGAACCCCTCTGTTGCGGACGGCTCACAGCCGCAGTCACTAAGCATCTTTTTTGTTACAGACAAATAAGAAACCTTTCCGTTTTCCGTACTCTTAAGGGTTGAGAGTATTTTCTCAAGGAGCTTGAATTCTTTAAGCGAGCGGCTTTCGTAAATGCTGTTTCGTACATCAAGCGGGCGTATGCCTGTTTCAAGGAGTTCGGCAACAATCTTGTGCGTATCGGCATTCGTGTTTTCATATCCGAATGAACCTGTATCTGTCAGGATGGCAACATAAATAACCAGGGCCGCATCTCTATCTATAGGCTGATTGAAGGCCTTGAAGAGCCTGTACACAAGCTCGGCGCCCGAAGAGGCCTCTGGGTCCACCCAGTTTATGTCCCCGAAGTTTGCGTTGCTTACATGGTGATCTATGTTGCAAAGGGGTTTTTTTCTGTCTATGATCCTCCCCGCCTCGCCTGCCCTTTCAATGACAGGGCAGTCAATAATCATGGTGACGTCATGTTTCGGGATATTGTCTAGATCCGTACTTATCCTGTCAATCATCGGAAGAAAATTATATAATTCCGACGGGGCATCCGCATCAAGTATATATGGGTCTTTTCCGAGGGCCTTCAGAAGCATGTACAGGGCAAGCTGGCTTCCTATGGAATCCCCCTCCAGATTGATGTGGCTTGTTATTAAAAAACTCTTATTCTTCTGTATCAGTTCCTTTACCTTTTGTAGGCTCATCTTCTCCTTCTTTCTTTAGTTTGT
>CAYVIU010000171.1:0-2054 GCA_964451625.1 uncultured Planctomycetia bacterium
GCAGAGCTGAACCACCGCATCGTCTACTATCTCTTTCGGATAGGTAGGCCCGCAGCCTGTCTGGGAAAGAGCTAATAAAATTACAAGAACCGTTAAGACTAAACCCCTAGGCCCTCTTTGCTTTTTTGATCTTATATTCATTAAATATTTCCTCGACATCGTCGTAGTCAAGCTCTTCTCTCTTTAAAAGTTCCTTTACGAATCTGTCCAGGACAGTTTTTTCCTTCTTGAGGAGTTCTTCTACTTCTTCTATACAATCACTGAATATTTTTGAAGTGTCGTTGTTGAGCTTTTCTCTTATCTTTTCAGACAATTGTCCTTGTGGGATAATAGTATAGTCGCCTACTAAACCGCTAGCACCCATGCCCCGCATCCAAACCATGAGATGAGCTGTGCTCATAGCGCTCCTAAAATCGCCCGATACTCCGCTTGAAGTGGTACCAAATTTCACTTTTTCGGCTACATATCCGCCAAGGCTGGTCTTGACATCAGCAAGGTAGGCATCTTTACTCCTTGTGAACTCCTCCTCCCGCGGCGAGGTATGAACAACTCCGAGAGCTTCCTTCCGCGAAATTATAGAGGCTTTAAACACGTCATCGGTGGGATGCAGCATATATAAGACTATAAGGTGCCCGGATTCGTGATAAGCGATCATCTCCCGCTCTCTATCAGTCATCTTCCTGCGGCGTTTCGCGCCCATATCGATTCTTTCCATTGCCTCACTCATATCTTCCATGGAAACAACGTCCTTTTTGTTGCGTGTGGCAATGAGAGCGGCCTCTTTTACAATGTTTTCAACATCGGCCGGGGATTTATGGACCGCCTTTCTGGCAAGACGGGGGATATTAATCTCAGGGTCGCACTTTACTTTTTTCAGGTAATACTCAAAAATCTTCTCCCGGCCTTCTACGCCGGGCAGGTCAATATATACTTTTCTGTCGAAACGGCCCGGGCGTTTGAGGGCATCGTCCAAGACTCCTTCGGATGCGTTGGTCGCACCTATTACAATGATATTTTCCGCCTTTTCTTTTAATCCGTCCATTTCTACTAAAAGCTGGTTCTGCGTAGTATTGGTTTCTTGTCCCCCTCCGCCAAAACTGAAATTACGCGACCTTCCTATGGCATCTATTTCGTCAATAAATATAATACATCCCCCGTAGCCTTCGGCAAAGATCCTGGCCTTTTTGAATAACTTTCTAATCTTGGCCGCACCTACTCCGACAAATATCTCAGTAAACTCACTCGCTGCCATCGGTAGAAACGGGATCTTTGCTTCTGTGGCGATTGCCTTGGCCAGATACGTCTTCCCGCATCCCGGGGGACCCACCATGAGGAGACCTCTTAGGATCTTGCCACCTATCTTCTGGACCCTCGTGCGATCTTTGATAAGCTGAACCACTTCCCAGGCCTCTTCTTTGGATTCGTCAATGCCTATAACATCATCCCAGTGCACGTTCACATCGCGACTCCGCACCTTTCCAGCCGCGATCTTCGTCATGCCCCCGCGCAGGAAGAATAACCACATAAATACAAAGACAGACGCGTTTATAACGCCCATAAGGATATACATGGGGATCTGGACAAGCTGCATCTGGCGGTAGAATTCTTCCATCTTTGAAAGACCAAGTACGAGCAAAAACACCAGGGTAAAAAATACCACTATTATGGCCACCCTGATCCAATACATTTGCGCCCACATCTTCAATTTACGATTAAGCATTTATTAATCCTCCTCACTTGTTCGAGGTTATAGTTTTTGCAGCTGATCATCCAGCTCTTTTAGGGCTTTTTTGAGCTCTTCTTCGCTGGGAGTCGTGCCGTGAAATTTATTATTATTCTCTATAAAGGATATGCCTTTCCCTTTTACGGTATCGGCAATAATTGCCGAGGGCTTGTTTTTTGTTTCAGCGGCATTGTCAAGAGCATACATGATGGCTTCGGGATCGTGGCCGTCTATGTGTATTACATGCCATCCGAATGAGGCCCATTTTTCTTCCATTGAGCGCATGTCTTTTATTTCACAGCACAGTCCGTCTATCTGAAAACGGTTACGG
>CAYVIU010000172.1:0-2044 GCA_964451625.1 uncultured Planctomycetia bacterium
AACAAAATCACGCATCTGTTCTAACGGCCCCGCCGTAATCCGCACAAGCCCTTTCAAAGGCACGATAGAAAAAGGCCCTTTAATATAAAAATTCTTCTCTTTTAACAATTTCACTATTCTTTCTATGTCGACACCCTGTGGGAATTTTGCATACAGAAAATTGGTATAAGTTTTAAAGGTGGTGATTCCTAACTGCTTAAACTCTTTTGATAAATACTCTATGCCTTCCTTGACATCTCGGACATAATCTTCCATAATCTCTAAATGATCCAATAGGTACTCACCAAATTTTGCTGAAACACTGGTTATTTCGTGGGTAAGTTTGACTCTATATAATTGAGAAATTGTATCTTTATTGCTCACTAAGTAACCAACTCTCAAAGAAGCAATCCCGAAGGCCTTTGAAAAAGTCCTTGCAATAATCAAGTTGCCAAACTTATTAATGTAACGAAGCATTGTGCCTTCATAAAAATGGTGGTAGGCTTCGTCAACAAGAACCAGGGCATCATTATCTTTTGCCGCTTTAAGTATTTCCGTAAGTTCAGATTCTTCAAAAGGAGTGCCGGTATGATTGGGGTTTGCAATAGCCACTAATTTTGTTTTATTATTAATAGCCTTGAGCACCCTTTCTAAAGGTAATGAAAAATCCTCATTGTAGAACACCTCTTTTTTTATACCTCCAGACATAGCGCAATATACTGAATACATCTCATATGTTGGAGTAAATATCACTACTTCATCACCGTGTTCTACGTAAGTTTCATATACTGCCCTTATGCCTGTATCCGAACCGCTGGTTATAAGAAGCTGTTGTCTATCTATCCTTAGCCATTTAGAAAGTTTCTCATAAAATGGTTCGAGTTCTGGATAAGCAGCGATCTCATCAGGGGTTATACTATCCCATATATTCTTCAAATGGCCTTCAGGAAAAGGTGTAGTATGTTCATTCCTGTCCAGTCTAACTATTTTACCAGCTCGCTTTTCAGACAGCGGGGGTATCCGAAAAAGATTTTTAATATATTGTTTTGGCTCTATCATAATAACTGACCCATTTATTGAAATGGTTCCTGCCCATTAGTACCCCTTCCACGTCGCATACGTTGCAGGGAGTAAAATCACGGTTTTCTTTGGCTAAATTTATTCTAAGCTTTTTCAAGATGTCATTATTCCAAATTTCCAAAATTGAATGATCATTCACATTTCCTGCAATCAAATGCCTGCCCCAATCATGAGTGCACAAAAGTACAGACCCATCATAATCAATCAGGGCCTGATAAAAGGGATAGTAACATGCCCTTTTCATTGGCTCTTTGAGCGCTTCTATGCCTATAGCTCCCATCTCCCATTGCCCCGCTCGGTTGGAGAGAGTGATACCGAAATGTTCCCGAGGTGACAGCCACCTCTTACGCAAAACAATTTGATCATCCCGTACCCCTGCTGCCTTCTTTAAGTTATTAAAATGCTCTAACTGATGAGGCCCATCGTACATGCTAATACAAATAAGGGTAAGCCCTGCTGAAAACAGCTTAGAGAGTTTTTCGGCACTCAGCAAATCGCCGTTAGTTATAATCTCAACACGGCCATGCGGACAGTATCTCCGGGAAAGTTCAATAAGGACTTCAATATCTTTGTAAAGCAATGGTTCGCCAAAAGCTGAATAAAGAATGGTTCCGTCAAAGCCTATACCGTTAAGATCCCTCATAATCTTTTCGTATAGTTCTATAGATATCTGCTTATCAACTTCAGGAAAAACATTTGGGTCAATCCGAGGACAAAAGACGCACCTGCGATTACATAGCCCTGTCAAATTAAACTCGAGAACCGCAAACAGCGGTGGACTATCAATCTTCGCCCCTGTTTTCTTTAGCTGGCTATCCAATAAACTATTCTTTCTGGGTATATCAGGATCTAAAAATCTGCGTTTTATTCTCATTTCTTTTATCTTGGTGTAATACTTTCAATGTTAGGCTACGCTTGGCGCCAGCCAGTCCAGTGCTTCTGGGGGACGCAAAAATTACCCCAGCGAGGTAATTTTTGCTCATTG
>CAYVIU010000173.1:0-1101 GCA_964451625.1 uncultured Planctomycetia bacterium
CATCGAGACAATGCTCGACAGCTTTCGAAGGAAATGCCTTTGACATCTTCTGCCTATTGAGCCTCTCTTCGGGCACTGCCGCAATAATCTTTCCGTCTTCAATCAATGCAGCCGAAGAAATCCATACATCCGGACTTATACCAAGTATTTTCATGATCTAGTTAGTTCCTTTCGTTCTTCTAAAATTTTCTTTAGTATTTTGCATACATAGCAGATCTCGTCTTCCGAAAGCGTAACGCTTGAAGGAATATTCAATATTCTTTCCGATAAAATGCCGGCCTTTTCTATTTTGTAAGCCCGGCAATCTTTATGTGGCTTCTGCATATGGTTTAGATGCCATAGCGGCCTTGCCTCTATTTTGTTAGCCGCCAGCTTTTCCATCAACTCAATCAGGCTTAAACCGTGCACTTTTCTGTCTATCAATAATGAATAAAACCAGCGATTTGAAAGTCCGTAACCCGGTTCATGCACTAATCCTAAGCCATCTATCCGGTCGATATGTTTTCTGTAAATTGCATAATTTTTTCTCTTAAGCTTAATAAAACCATCCAGTTGCTCAAGCTGGGCACAGCCTAGTGCCGCCTGTAAATTGGTCATTCTATAATTATAACCGATTTCATTATGCACATAGAACCTGGGGTCATCTTTCGACTGTGTAGTCAAGTATCTGGCCCTTTCGGCATATTCGGGTATATTAGTTACAACCATCCCCCCGCCGCCCGTGGTTATTATTTTATTCCCGTTAAAGGATAGGCACCCGATATGCCCTATGCTGCCGGTCTTTTTTCCTTTGTATTTACCTGTTTGGTAAAATGAACCGATGGATTCGGCCGCGTCTTCGATGACCTTCAATCCAAACTCCTGAGCCACATCCATAATCTTTTCCATATCCGCGGGATTGCCAAATACATGAACAGGAATAATCGCCTTTATCCGGGCACCCGATTTTTTATTTATCAACTTCCCCTCATTGAAGTCGCATTCGAGGCGGCAAAATTCTCTTAACTTTCCAGTATCCATATTTAAGTAATCGTCGCAATCCATGAATATGGGCACGGCACCTACGTATCGAACAGCGTTAACGGGCGCGATAAAGGTTAC
>CAYVIU010000173.1:1111-2027 GCA_964451625.1 uncultured Planctomycetia bacterium
GGGGACTATTACCTCTTCATTTGCTTCTACGCCTGCTAAAATCAATCCAATGTGTAAAGCCGAAGTGCCGCTTGCTGTAGCTACAGCAAACTGTGTCTCCATATAATCAGCTACAGTTTGTTCAAATCTATTGACAAAACTGCCGCTTGTCGAAACCCATCCTGTATCAAGGCATTGTTTTATATATTTCCATTCGTTGCCACGTATAGTAGGCACTGAAAGCGGGATAATGGTTAATTTATTCATAATTAAGCCTTTATAGCACTAATTCTTATTGTTCTTGCAAAATTTTGATTGTATTTTACTATTAAGTCATCGAGTTGTTTTAGCAGCTTCGATAATATCTTTGCATCTTCTTTCTCTACCCGTATACTTCCAATAATTTTTTCAAAAAAGGAGGAACAATATCTGACATCGGCATTGCCAAAATTTTCTTGAACAGCTTTTAAAATTAAATCGGATGACGACTCTCCATCCATCTCCGATTGAGTTCTCTGTGTTTCTCCTAGATCCTCGAAGATATTATTAATATCTGATACCATATTACTGCTCGGTTTCTCATGTTTAAAATGATTCGGCAGAGCCAAGCGCAAGCTGTAGATTAATGCTGCCATCTCATAGCTAGTATGGTCATAGCGTGGTTCTACCGCGATTAAAAGCTGGCCTGGTTTCATATCTAGCGATAATCGTTTTATAAAATCATTCAGAGTTTCCAGAGGAAGATGATGCAAGAACCCAAAGCAAACGACAGATTCTCCGGAATAACCGTTATAATCTAAGATATTTTCACATACATATCTCAATTGAAGATCGTCTTTATTTTCCAGGTTATTCAGGTAACCCCGGGCTATTTGTATGCTCTTACTGCTAATATCCAGTCCTGTTGTCTTAAATCCGGATCTTGCCAACTCCAGGG
>CAYVIU010000174.1:0-1993 GCA_964451625.1 uncultured Planctomycetia bacterium
ATGGCAGCTCCGGGGAAAACTTTACCAAGTAAAATACCCAGGACGATACAGCCCGCGACCCATGCGGTCAGGTATTTTTCAAAAAAACTTAAACGCCGTTCTTCGCGAATAATCTTTTCCATTAAGCCTGCCTTTAACTATATATTAAAGCCAATTTTTCTTTTTTTGTCCAGTTTTTAATTTCAGCTTCGCGTCTTAAGGCCCTGGATCTGGTGCGGTGGGCTTCTTTATATACCAATTTAACAGGCAGGCGGCCCCTTGTATACCTTGCGCCCTTTTTATTGTTGTGGTCTCTTATGCGGCGGGCTACATCAGTGGTTGCACCTGTATACAGGCTCTTATCGGCACAGCGGATTATATACGTATGCCACATATATTTAGACTACTTCCATAGTTGACGGTGGTTTAGAGGCTATGTTGTATGTAACGCTTACCACACCGGGGACTTCTTCAACTATCCTATTTGCCAGCTTGGTCAGAACCTCGTGAGGCAATTTTGTAGGCGTTGCCTTTCTGGCGTCAATACTGTCCCAGCACCTTACTTCTATCTGGAGGCCAAAATCACGCCTTCCCGCGCGCATGCCGGTGACCCTGTCTTCATGGAGAATCGCCATATATTGAAAGGCACCCGTAGTATGGAGCTCTTCTTCAACTACAGAGGTAGCAATCCTTACTATGTCTATCTTCTCCCTGGTAACTTCACCGATCACCCTTGCTGCCAGTGCAGGCCCGGGAAAAGGAGGGCGATTATAGATGGATTCCGGCAGGCCCAGGGCCTCTGCAAGCTTTCTAACACCGTCTTTACGTAGTTGTATCAATGGTTCAATAATCTTATATCCGAAGGCCTTCTGGGGGTCTATGCCCAACTGCTCGAACACGTTATGCTGCCTTTTGATTCCGGCCACAGTCTCATCTACATCGGTCAGAATAGTACCCTGCAGAAGATATTTTGATTTGCTTTCTCTTACGAGCCTGCCGAAGACATCTTTATAAAAAGTTTGCGTGACCGCTTCCCTTTTTTCTTCCGGATCGGTTATTCCTTTCAGGGCATTAAAAAAATCATCCCGGGCATCGATTATCTCCACCTTTACGCCCATCTTTTTAAACAATTCCGCGATCCACTGCGGTTCCCCTTTCCTCATTATGCCATTATCAATAAAATATGTTTTCAGTCTATCGCCCAGGGCCTTATGCCCCAGCATTGTAACAGCAGATGAATCAACGCCGCCTGAGAGGGCATTGATCGCAAAACCGTCTCCCACCAAATCAGATATCTCCTGAGCCCTCTCTTTTATAAAGCCTTCTGTATTTAATTCACTCCGCTTTACTTCTTTAATGGTCGTCATCTTATCCTCCTGTCCAGTTAACATTTGCGCTGGTTAAAGACTATTATACTACTATCTCGATATCTTCAGTATTTTATACTTCAGGACGCCTGCGGGAACCTCAATCTTAACTACTTCGTTTTTCTTGTGGCCCAGCAATCCCTTCCCTATTGGTGAAGTCACGGAAATCTTACCATCTGCATAATCCGCCTCCAGTTCTGATACCAACGTGTACTGAACCTTTTCACCTGTGTCCATATCCTTCATTTCGATTGTGGCCCCGATGAGTGCAGTATTCTTACACATCTTCGCATCATCCAGGATTTCTGAGTTGGCCAATTTTGCCTCTAATTCAGCTATTCTTTTTTCGTTTAAGCCCTGTTCTTCCTTGGCCGCGTCATATTCGGCGTTCTCGCTTATATCTCCGTGCGCGCGCGCCTTCCCCACTGCCTTGGCCAGCTCCCTGCGCTTGATAGTTTTGAGGAACTCGAGCTTCTTTAACAGCTTCTCATGCCCCTCATGACTCAAATAAGATTTCCCCTTTGTCATTTTCTCACCTCTGTACTATAATACACAATTTAGCGCGTTATGACAATAAAAAAGAAAGGTGGGCGGGTCAAGTATTAATCCCTGGCCTGTTTCTAATTATAGACTTGAAAATGAATCAG
>CAYVIU010000175.1:0-1991 GCA_964451625.1 uncultured Planctomycetia bacterium
ATAACGCGGTTAAACAGGAAGTATCTTAAAAGGCAGGGCGCTACCGATGTCATGGCCTTCAGCATGCGCGAAGGAAAACGCCTGCACGCCCCGGGTGAGGCCCTCGGTGACGTAGTTATATCAGTGGACAGGGCCAGGGCCCAGGCAGGGAGGTTCGGCAATACCTTCAGGAAGGAACTTGCCCTTTACGCGGTACACGGTGTTCTCCATCTGACCGGTTTTAAAGACGGTTCAAAGCAAATGGAGAAACTTCAGGAAAGAATAGCAGATGAATTCTTTAAACACTAAATCCGAAATCCTAAATTCTAAACAAATACCAAATTCTAAATTCCAATACCTCAAACATCAGATTTGGGATTTGAAAAATTGGAAAATTAGAATTTGTTTAGAATTTAGAAATTAGAATTTAGAATTTCTATGAAGAGACTGGTTGAAAGCTTTAATAATGCCATCGAAGGTTTCATATATGTCCTGAAGACGCAGAGGAACATGCGCATTCATTTCCTGATGGCCCTCTTTGTGGTGCTCCTGGGTATGTATCTTAACCTGGCCTTTGTGGAGATGATAGTGCTGTGCACGATTATCGCGCTGGTCTTGTTGACGGAGATGGTGAATACGGGCATAGAACTCATTATAGACCTTATGAAGGACACTTATCATCCGCTGGCGCGCATGGCAAAGGATGTGGGCGCAGGGGCGGTACTCATAGCTTCAGTCAATGCCGTGGTTGTAGGCTATCTCATATTCTCAAGGCACATGCCGCTCCATGTAGAGGATACCATCCTCCGTATAAAACAATCTCCGTGGAATATAACGCTATTGGTCTTCATAGCAGTTATGGCACTGACTATCATGGGAAAGGTCATATTTCACAAGGGCACTCCCTTCAGGGGCGGGATGCCGAGCGGGCACGCTGCCATGGCCTTTGCGGTATGGACCATAATAGCCTTTTCCACGGCGGATACCTTTATAATAGCGCTTACTCTTGTTATGGCCTTTTTGATAGCGAAGAGCAGAGTCTCCCTCGGCATACATACGCTCTGGGAGGTCATAGCCGGTTGCGCGCTGGGGATCCTGACCACGATATTAATATTTCAACTGATCAATTTATAACCTGAGGTGAGCGGCCATGACAATAAAAGGCAGGAAGAGGTTCTGGGCGGATTTTGTCGCGGGCATAGCGGTTATCATGCCTGTAATAATCACGATATTGGTAGTGCGCTTTCTCGTCGTAAAGACCAACAATGCGGTCTTGCAGCCACTTACGCAATTATTCGAGCCGTACCTTAAGGCCTCGTCTTTAGTGCTGGCAAAGGGCCTGATATTAATAGCGGTTATTCTCCTGATAGCCCTGATAGGGGCAGGCACCAGGTTTTTGCTCCTGAGAAAAGTTTTCGGATACGGAGAAAAATTTCTTTACAGATTGCCGTTTATAAATAGAATATATAGAGTTATAAAACAGATGAGCCACGCGTTTCTGGGAGAAGGCAAGGGCATGTTCAAGAGCGTGGTGCTTGTGCAGTATCCGCGGCCCGGCCTGTATTCCATAGGGTTTATAACCACCCGGACAAAAGAGAGCGTTGACAAAAAGACAGGCACCCAAACGGTGAGTGTGTTTGTGCCGACTACTCCCAATCCGACCAGCGGCATGCTGGTCATGGTCCCCAAGGGTGACGTGGTGCATTTAGGCATGAGCGTCGAAGACGGGATGAAGCTGGTTGTCTCCGGAGGCGTGGTAACCCCGTAAATGGCCGACACCAGGATAAAAAAGACAGACGCAATCATATTGAGGAGATACCCCTTTAGAGAAACAAGCCTCCTCCTGATATTATATACAAAGGATTTCGGTAAGATAAAAGGGATAATAAAAGGTGTCCGGGGGCCCAGGGGCCAGCTGGGGTCGTTTCCCGAGATGCTGACGCTGAACAGGATCGTATTTTACGAAAGCAAAAGAAGCGAGTTCTTTTATATAAGCCAGTGTGACCTGGTGG
>CAYVIU010000176.1:0-1991 GCA_964451625.1 uncultured Planctomycetia bacterium
AATATATTCCGCAAGCTATATAAATACTGGATGCTTTTCGCCAAGAAACTGGCCATTATCCCCACTACTATTATATTATTTATGATATATTTTGTGGTAATTGGCATAATGGCACTAATTAATCTCATTCTTAAAAAGGACATCCTGGATAAAAAATTTGTTGATAAAGAGACTTTCTGGCTCGAGAAAGAGCACATACCGGTTGATCTCGAAAGATGTAAAAGGCAGTTCTAATAGAAAAATACACACGGATAAAAATAGATTCACACAGATACCTAAATGAACATACTCGGCATATCAGCGTTTTATCATGACTCAGCAGCGTGCCTGCTTCAGGACGGCAAGATTATTGCGGCAGCGCAGGAAGAGCGTTTTACAAGGAAAAAACACGATTTCAGTTTCCCGAAAAACGCCATTGATTATTGCCTTAAAGCAGGCGGCATCGAGGTGAAAGACCTGGATTACGTAGGCTTTTATGACAAACCATTCATAAAATTTGAGAGAATACTTTCCACGTATCTTGCGACATTCCCCCGCTCGTTCCTATCGTTTTTAAAAGCTATTCCCATGTGGCTTAGCGAAAAACTCTGGACGCCTCAAACCATCAAAAAAGAGCTCAATTATGATAAAGATATTATTTTCATAGAGCACCACCTCTCCCACGCGGCCAGCTCGTTCATGGTTTCGCCGTTTAAAGAAGCCGCCATACTTACAATCGATGGAGTAGGCGAATGGGCTACTGCGGCCTATGGTGTGGGAAAAAACAAATCCATCGAATTTTTTAAGGAAATAAGATTCCCTCATTCACTGGGACTTTTATATAATGCATTTACCTACTATCTGGGTTTCAGGGTTAACAGCGATGAATATAAGGTGATGGGCCTGGCTCCTTACGGTGAGCCGCGCTACTATGACCTTATAATGAAAGAGCTTATAAATGTAAAGCCTGACGGTAGTTTCAGAATGAACATGAAATACTTTGCCTATGATTACGGCCTCAAAATGACCAATCGCAGGTTTAGCAATTTATTCGATGGCCCGCGCCGTTCCCCTGAATCGGAATTAACGCAAAAGCATAAGGACCTGGCCGCAAGCATACAAAAGGTTACCGAAGAAATAGTGCTTAGAATGGCGAAGCATGTTCAGCAGGCCACGGGATTGAAAAAGCTATGCCTGGCAGGCGGAGTGGCGTTAAACTGTGTTGCCAACGGAAGAATTTTAAGAGAAGCAGGATTTGAGGATATATTCATACAGCCCGCAGCAGGTGACGCCGGAGGCGTTATAGGCGTTGCATCATTTATTTATTCAGCTCTTTTAGGCAATGAGCGCCCGTCTGTTATGAAAAATGCGTATCTGGGCCCTGAATATTCAAATAATGAAATAAAAGAATACCTGAATACAAAAAAAATAGATCACAAATCTTTACAAAATTCGGAATTAGCAGACAGGGTAGCAGATCTTCTGACAGAGAAAAAAGTAATCGGATGGTTTCAGGGAAAAATGGAATTTGGCCCAAGGGCCCTTGGAGCTCGCTCGATTCTTGCGGATCCCACAAATCCGGATGCCAAATATATAGTTAATTCCAAAATAAAATTTAGAGAAGAATTCCGCCCTTTTGCCCCTACAGTGCTTCTTGAAGAAAAGGACAGCTTTTTCGAGTTAACACATCCCAGCCCTTTTATGCTGCTGGTTGCCAACGTGCGCGAGGATAAGCGGAATATACCGGCGGTTACGCATGTAAACGGCTCTGCAAGAATTCAGACCGTTACGAAGGATGAGAACCCGCTGTATTACGATTTAATAAAAGCGTTTCATCAAAAAAGCGGATGCCCTGTTATTTTAAATACTTCTTTCAATCTAAGAGGTGAACCGATTGTCTGTACGCCGCATGAGGCATATTTATGTTTTATGCGGAGCGGATTAGATTATCTTGTACTGGGAAATTTTCTTCTGGATAAGTCTAAGATGAAGCCACTTGAGGATGCAGGGAA
>CAYVIU010000177.1:0-1957 GCA_964451625.1 uncultured Planctomycetia bacterium
CATCAACTTACGCGCCATTGCCACCCGCTTAGAAATGGGCGGGTGATTGTACAGCATCACCTCGATGAACTTTGACGGCGAAACATTGGCCAGATTTTGTTTTGCGAGTTTATTCATGCACGATATAAAGGCCTGAGGCTTTTTAGTCATTGTTATGGCGGCCAAATCCGCCTGTTTTTCCAGCACCCTTGAATACCAGTTCTGTACGGGCATTGTCACAATGCCGAACAGGCTCAAGAGAAGAATTATCGACGGAAAAAGAGAAATGTTATAGATATTATCAAACCCTAAATACAGCACGATGCGTGCGAGCGAGAGCTTGATGATATAAAAACTCAATATCGTAAATGCCGCACCAAAGACAAGGGTCCGCCAGATATGCCTGAATTTGTGATGAGCAAGCTCGTGCGCCATCACCACTTCGATCTCTTCTTCGGTGTAATTGTCCAGAAGCGTATCGCCGAGTATTATGCGCCTGGTATTGCCCATGCCCGTAAGGGCGGCATTGGCCTTTTTTGTCTTTGAGCTCAGGTCCAGTTTAAAGACATTCAGGACCTTTACGCCGCAGCCTTCCGCAAGGCGCATCAGCTTCGTCTTCAGGCCTTTGTTTTCAAGTTGTGAGTATTTATAAAAAAGCGGTATTATCAAGACCGGGACTATCTTGGCGAATATTATGCCAAGAAGAATCCATCCGCCTGCCATCAGGAGCCACCAGTTATATGGGAAAGAACGCAGCAGATAATATAGAAACTCAACAAAAATAAGAAATATTACGTATGAGATTATGACCTTTTTAATCTCATCCTTTACCCAGCCGGACAGTCTCTGGTTGGAAAGGCCGAATCTGTGTTCAACTACATACCCTTTATAAAAACCAAGCGGCAGTCCTGCAATGTAAAGGATCGCGCCGAAGAACGTTGCATATACTGCGGTGACTGCAAAGGAATTGGTGCTGAGCCTTGAGGCAAAGAGCCTTAAGCCTTCCGAAGCCCCGCTTAGCTGCAGGATCAGGAGAACCAGTATAGTTGTAAAAAGATCCAGGAAAAAGGCCCTGTTCTTGATGACTGAATACGCCCCGGCCCTTCCGTCAGCGCCTTTTTCCATATTTAGTTTATTGTGAGTATCGAATCAAGGCTGCCGAAAGGATTGCTCTCTGTTTCAGGGTTGTCAGGGTCCTGTATCCATCGGCCGTCCACAACGTATTTGTAACGATACTTACCGGGTTTCAGGGTAACTCTTTTCTCCCATACACCTTCTTTTGGGGTGGTCTCAAGCCGGCTTTCCTCAGAAAGCTTCCAGTCGTTAAAATCCCCTACGATATAAACGTATCTTGCTTCCGGCCAGGCAATGGAGAATTTCACCAGGGTGCTCTTTGTCCGCGATATGAGCTCATTGCTTTTCTTGTAAAACTCTGTCACATCCGCGTCTTTGTCTTCCAGGATCATTTCCTCGGCCAGGGCCAGGTAGTCCTTTGAGCCATTGGAGTATTTACTGTAGTCCAGGACAGGTTTACCGAAGCTGGCCGCCTCCTTGAGGGCAATGTTTACGCGGACTATGGTATTGAACAGGTTGTCCTTGAAATATTTTTTTATCTCCGCGAATATCTTTTGTGTGTATCTCACCCTTCTGTCATACAGCGTGATGAGCCCGTTCACCTTGGTTGTGTGATTTAGCTTGATCTTTATGAGCTCTGTCATGCCCAGGAGTTTATTCAGCCCCATAACAGCGAAACAGCTCATCTCTATGGGGATTATTGTCTGATGAGAAGCCCGCAATGCGCTGAAGGTCAGGAACCCCAGGCTCGGAGGAGAGTCTATGAGCACGTAATCATAATCCCCGGAAACCGCCTGGATGGCGTTATGCAGGTGAGAGACGGAGTCGGGCTTGTCCCGGAATTCCTGTTCGATTGTGCTGAGTAATATATGAGAAGGCACGAGATCCATATTTTCTTTGAATT
>CAYVIU010000178.1:0-1941 GCA_964451625.1 uncultured Planctomycetia bacterium
CTATTACATTATAGCAGATTTATTTAAGGTGTTGCGATAGTATCTTGAACTCACTCATTTTCTCACTTATCTCCTTATATCATAAGGAGTTACGTACAAATTAGTGTTAAGCATAAAATAGTCAGTTATTTTCACTTGCATTATGATGATTATATGGTATACTTGTAAGATTTCGTTTAACCTTATGAGCTGTATGACACAAAACCATATATATAACAATAATAAGCCTCTAAAGACAATCTCATGGATTGTCATGGGGGTATTTTTGTTTAATACGCTCTTCGCCGACTTCGCCTTAGCACAGGAGACGAATGCCTTAAGCTACGTGCGCAGCGCTGAATCCGCCAAAGGCCTAGAGTCGGTCGAACTCGCATTTCTTCTTAATACTTCACCTGCAGCAGCGCCAGTACTGCCCGCCCACACCTCACCCGCAGTTGTAGCAGATGAAGGAAAGGTTGAAATCGAAAAAAGATTATCCGATATGCTTGAGCAGGCAAGAGAATTAAGAACGCAAATAAGGGACCATTATCCTCTCGGTATAGCCAGAAAGCAACTTATTGAAATTGTTGATAGGCTATTCTACGCACTTGAGCATTTAAGAAATGCGGCCATAAAGAGGAAAGGTGAAGGTGATCTTTCGTATAGAAATAGGGTAATGCGTGCTTTTTATGATGCTAGAAGAAAATTTTTAAGCATAAAACCTGAACTTGAAAATTTGTCACAAGATTTTCATCCTAAGACCATTATCCAAAAGGTACGAACTTTTTTATCAAACCCTCCATCGTTGCTCCAGCAAACGGCCGAATTTTTCGAGGAGGTTCTAAACTTCGCCGAATCCGAAATAGTGGATGGATTTAGTGATGAAGTTAACAGTGGATATATTAGAAACAATATCAGTCGCTTGTATCAGGAAATGAGAGCTTTATCCGTGACAAATGAATATGGATATACCTCATGGCTCTATCAAACAAACAATATCAATGCCAATTTAAAATTAGCTCATAGAAGTGGACATGCTCCTTATGATACCAAACAATTCAGATTGCATATATTCCCGCATTGGGCAAGCCATGAATATAGCCAGTTAGATGACATAATGAAACACTCCTATCAAAATTATCCCAGACTTGAATATGGAAGTATCGGGTCTTTTTTAATAAGTGTCGCATATGTGGACGGAGAACCGGCTATTATTATAGAAGAGATTCAGACAACGGCTGGTTTTAGAAAACTTGCCGGTCTACATCCTGGTGCAGCCAAAAGATATGAACTTAATTGGATTCTCTCAGGGATGGAATACATGGCCTCTATAGCTAAAAGACTCAATATCCCTAATGTGTACATGTATACAAGTGAGAGCTTTAAAAGCAGATTTTCTTATGGAGATGATAAAATCAAAGAGCGGAGACGTGTCTATCGTAAACCTGCCATAAAATTAGGCGAACCAGAGAGACATCTAGTTTCCTTTGGAAATGCTATGCAAGAATACGATATGCACCCTTACCCCACAGAAAGAGCACGCACACTCGGAGAATTTGGAGAACATGGGCCGCATTTAACAGGATTTGAGTTTGAAAAGATAAGAACGGATAATGGGAAAAGATACATAGACATAATGCCTCAGTTTACAGGTGCAGTTCTTCAAGAAAGAATCAGGATGCGATTCCATCACGGAGACCCTGATAAAAATGTAAAATGGCATACTCAAGATGCTGTATGGATTCCAGAGAAAGGTGTCTTCCGTGCACAGATCCCAAAAAATCTCAGGGCCTGCACCTTCAGCGTTTCTCATGACTATGGCTTCTCATGGGGCTGGATGAACCATCTGGGCAGCAATATGACAGGAGAATATCTAAGAAAGCTCCCATTCGATGGAAAGATCGAAGTCATTTTCGGCCACACAGGTGAATACCCCATGCCCACCCGCACCTCGCCTGCGGA
>CAYVIU010000179.1:0-1934 GCA_964451625.1 uncultured Planctomycetia bacterium
AGACACAAACACAAAAGGGATGAAAGATAGTTATCTTATCTCAATATTTATGAATATATTCAACAACCACATAAACCGGGCGCCAATTAAAGGCAAAGTTCTATCTATAAAGCACCATAAAGGGAAATTCAAAATAGCAAATAGTCTAAGAGCCCTGCAAAATGAGAAGACAGAAACAATAATGGTAAAATAGACATAGGGGAAGAAGGTATATCTGGGTACTTAACTGTTTTTGGGGAAGGCCAGGTCAACATTAATACCGCGCCTGAACAGGTGTTGAATGCTTTATTCGGTGCTGCCTATCCGAATTTAGCTGAGAAGCTTGTCAGATACAGAAGAGGTTTTGATGGAAAGGCTGGCACATCCGACGACAAATTATTTGCCAAAGGTAGTTACGTACTCAGAAGGGAAGGCGTAGGCTTGGCAACAGTTGTAAAACTAGAAAACGATAAATGGAGCGACCCGCTGTCGGGCCTAACAAGCAAAGAATGGAAAAGGGTGCGCGAGCTCGTAAAAGACGAAACGCTTATCGCAACCTCAGACGTATACCGCTTGAATGTAACAAGCCAGGTGAGGAAAGTGCAAAAAAACATTACCGCTGTAATAAAATTTGAAAGTAAAGCAGTAAAGAAGGTTCCTGGTTTCGGCAAAACCACGCCACCTCCGGAAATAACTTATTTATACTGGCATGAAACGTAAAAAAATAAAGAACATGCTGAATTTTAAGAAGGAAGAAATTGTCTCTGTTTTCGAAATAGACGGCGATAGAATAAAATTAGCCCAGATTGAAATTGCGAATGGAAAGAGAATTCTCCGCAGGCTATCCGCTGTTAAGGCTGTTTCTTCTAAGGCTGAGGATGTAGCTAAATCAATAACTGATTTGTCGAACCGCTTTAATCTGCCTCAATCTCTGATTTTTGTTGAACTTCCCAGAAACATGGTAACCGTCAGAGACATACAGCTTCCTTCGATAAATCAGGAAGAATTAGAGGGAATGATAAGCATCCAGTCTTCAAAAATGCTTCCCTATGCCAAAGAAGAGATTATCTATGGCTATAAATTAATAGAAACTTCGGCGGAAGGTTATTCGCGCATAATGGTTGTGCTTACCCATAAAGATGTTGTGAATAAAATCCTGAATATTTTTAAATTAAGCGGCCTGGATGTAAATAGAATAGCTTTAAGCTCAGAAGCGCTTAGTAACTGGTATCTGTCAAGAAAACCCTACCCTGAGCCGAATACGCTTATTACGCTGATTGAAATCGATTCAACAACTGCGGAGATTCAATTGATTTATAACAGCGCTATTGAATTTACTCGTTCGATCACATTCACGCCACTAGACAGGGCAAGCCGGCTGATTGATGAACTGAACCTATCATTTGCAAAACATAAAAAGCGCCTTATGCCTGCGGCTGAAAAACTGGTTTTAACAGGCGCGGATTCGATTGTAAACGAAGCCGCTCCTTTGCTAAAAAGAGAATTTAATCTGCCAACCGTTTATATTGACCCTTTAAAAGCATGGCCTCAGGATAAGGAAACCCGCCTACCGTCTGATGAACAGAGAAAAGAATTTTCTTTTGCTTCTGTCATAGCTCTGGCATTTAACTTTGATAAACTCGAGCTTAATTTTATGCCACTAGATATTCAGAGAAATAAAACCACTCAGTTAATGAAAGAAGCCCTTTTTGTTACGGGCCTTTTGACTCTATGCATAATATTAGGCATTTCGGGTATGGTGTGGAAAAAGATCGACGACAAATCAAGGTATGTCCAATACATAAATGCTGAAATTAAGAAAACCGGCCCCGAAGTTGAAAAGCTTACAAAAATGATGAACAATCTGAATCTGATAAAAGCACAGCTTGATATGAGGGGAACAAGCGTAGATATTATCAGGGAAATTTATAAGCTGATCCCTGCCAACATTTCGC
>CAYVIU010000180.1:0-1920 GCA_964451625.1 uncultured Planctomycetia bacterium
GACTACAGAAATAGGTAGACTTCTGGAATTTAAAATTACGGCAACCGATCCTGACGGTGACACGCTTTATTTTGGTGTAGATTGTGATACGCTAGGCCACATGCCCGACGGCGCAACATTCATAGAACAAACCTTTAGCTGGACCCCAAATATTGATCAAGCAGGCGAATATGAGTTTACATTCTGGGTTCTTGATAGAGAGCCGTTTTCACAGGAACCATACCTTAAAGATTGGGAAAAAATAACCATCACTGTAAATGATACGAACTATCCGCCACAGATACTTTATCTAAGAAATCTCTGGAATAGATACTTCATCTGGCTAGGGAGAGACAAAGAAGATGGCTACAGGTTAAAATACTCCTACAGGGTAGATGAAAAAGAATGGAGCATACCTACCGGGATGAGATGGATAAGTATCTCTCAAATTTCCCAGGGTCTTGAACCGGGTAATCATATCTTTCAAGTTAAAGCTATAGACAGCGAAGGAGCGGAATCCGGGATAAAGAAGATAGAATTCAAAGTTGAAAGAAATACGCCGCCTGAAATGCTATATCTAAGAAACATAAGAAACTATTATCTATTCTGGTTAGGCAAGGATAAAGAGGATGGTTATAACCTTAGATATTCCTATAGAATAGATGGCGGCCAATGGAGCTACCCCTCAATGAGACGCTGGTTCTTAATTCGGAACTTACGTTTAACACGAGGCAAGCACCTCTTCGAAGTTAAGGCAATAGATAAAAAGGGCTTGGAATCTAAAATTAAGTCGGTTATGTTCATAAAATAAAATTTAGAAAAATTGTATTTTCGTGGAGGAAAGAGTGAAATTTCAGACTAACCATGCTAGGATTGGATTAGCGATAATATGCTTTATCTCGTTAATATTTCAAACGACTAGCGTAAGTGCTCTATATCGTAAAGAAGGCCAAGCCCCTCACTCTGTGTTACCAACAGGTACTGCTCGTCAAGAAAACCTTCAATATGCACCAGGGGAAGTTATTATCAAGCTGAAAGAAAAAGAGACCCGCCAAATACTTTCCGCTCAGAGCTATTCTGAAAGAAAGGCAACAAATGAAGACGTCTTGGCTAATTTAAAGCGTAAATATAAGCTACGCGAAGAAAAACCAGTTTTTAAACAATTACATGCTCAATTAAATTCCTACAATATGAGCCTTCAACAGCTTCAGACGCAGAAAAAATCTCGACCCTTCAAGGCACAAAACTTGAAGCCCAAAACCTCAACTGATATCGATCTTAATCCTATCTATATTGTAAAGACCGATCAAAATGTAATTGAAACCAGCAAAAGGCTTAATCAAGATCCGGATATAGAATATGCCGAACCGAATTACATTCTCAAAACACAAATGCATCCAGACGACCCCTATTACTCATTGCGCGGAAGTTGGGGGCAAGATTTTGATGATCTATGGGGATTGAAATCAAACAGACTTAATTGCGAAGCAGCATGGGATATTGCGCAGGGCGCTGGAGTTATTGTGGCAGTAATAGATACAGGAGTTGATTATAATCATGAAGATATAGTTACGAATATGTGGACCGATGGAGATGGCTACCATGGGTATGACTTTGTGAATGACGATAACGATCCTATGGACGACCATGGCCATGGTACGCACTGCGCAGGGACAATTGCCGCAGTAGGTAATAACGGTATAGGCATAATCGGCGTTGCACCAATGGCAAAGATTATGGCAGTTAAAGGGCTTGATGCTCAAGGCAGTGGCTATTCCAGCGGTTTAGCCGAATGTGTTATATATGCTGCCGATAACGGCGCAGATGTGCTGAGTAATTCATGGGGCGGATGGGGCACTAGCCGTGTTTTGACCGATGCATTTCATTACGCTTATAACCAAGGCTGTGTATGTATTGCCGCAGCCGGGAATGATAATGCTG
>CAYVIU010000181.1:0-1902 GCA_964451625.1 uncultured Planctomycetia bacterium
CAAATGGCTGGACGTTCTTTACAGTGCTTGAACCTGTGGTTGAATACCGCACATGGCCTATGCTTACATTTCCTTTTAATGTCTTCAGGACCTTTTCATTGAATATGTCACCCACTAAACCCATGGATTTATGTGAACGGAGTCGGTTTTTATCAAAGGTCACTATCCCGGCACTTTCCTCTCCCCTGTGTTGTAATGAGAAAAGGCCAAGATAGCAGAGTCTCGCGGCGTCTTTGTTATTATAAACGCCAAAGAGCCCGCATGAATGCTTTAGTCCATCAAAGTCTCGCTTCATTCTCTTCCTCATAGGTGGAATAATAATACGGTGTAAAGGCTTCGAATTCTGCACCGCAGGTATCCACTAGTTTATATGCCGGGATTATATTTTTTTCCTTCCTTAACTTATAAATATCATTTTCGCTCTTGCCTAAGAGCTTTCC
The DNA here is from genome assembly GCA_964451625.1 of uncultured Planctomycetia bacterium. Taxonomy (GTDB): domain Bacteria; phylum Omnitrophota; class Gorgyraeia; order JABMRJ01; family CAYVIU01; genus CAYVIU01. The sequence goes on from CAYVIU010000181.1 coordinate 441, forward strand.
AAGCTGTTTATCGGAAAAACCAAATTCCTTTGCTTTTCTTAAAAGTTCTGTAGGTATGTCGGTTTTGATTTCCTTTATCTCGTTTTCCAGATCCACGATTTCCTTTATATTATGAAGAAACCATCTGTCAATCTTTGTGTGCTCATATAGTTCATCTATATCCATGCCAGACTTTAAAGCCTCTTTTATATAAAGTACCCTAAAGGCATTTGGCCTGGTAAGATTATCGAGGATATCTTCTTCGTCAGGCTTTTTCTTCAAATCCTCAAGCCCACTTAAGTCCACCTCTAAAGATCTTAAGCCCTTTTGGAGTGCTTCTTTAAAGGTCCTGCCTATGGACATGGCCTCACCTACGGATTTCATGGAAGTCGTAAGCGTTGAATCCGCCTGCGGAAATTTTGCAAAATTGAATCTGGGTATTTTTACAACACAATAATCTATTGTGGGTTCAAAGCATGCGGGCGTTTTTTGTGTTATATCGTTGGGGATTTCATCCAGTGTATAACCAACAGCAAGCTTTGCCGCCATCTTAGCAATAGGAAATCCTGTTGCCTTGGAAGCCAGCGCAGAGCTCCTGGAAACCCTGGGATTCATCTCTATAACAACCATCCTGCCGGTATCTGGATTTACGGCAAATTGTATATTAGATCCACCTGTTTCGACACCTATCTCTCTTATTACCTTTATAGCAGCGTCTCTCATGTTCTGATATTCTCTATCAGTTAAAGTCTGGGCGGGGGCTACGGTTATGCTGTCTCCTGTGTGCACTCCCATCGCATCAAAATTCTCAATAGAACATATTATTACAACGTTATCCTTAAAATCCCTCATGACCTCAAGCTCAAATTCCTTCCAGCCTATGATTGACTCCTCAATCAGAATCGTGGTAATCATGCTATATTCCAGACCCATCTTGGCTATCTTGGTGAATTCCTCTTTATTATAAGCAACTCCTCCGCCTGTGCCCGCTAATGTAAAACTGGGCCTTATTATTACCGGATACCCTATCTCTTCGGCAATCGCTTCAGCCTGCTTTATGTTATGCGCCTGGCCACTCTTGGGTAGATCCAGGCCTATTGCCTCCATGGCCTGTTTAAACAACAATCTATCCTCAGCCTTCTTTATGGCCTTTGCATTGGCACCTATCATCTTGATGTCGTATTTTTTCACTACACCCTTCTCCTGCAGCTTGACTGCCAGATTAAGCGCTGTCTGGCCACCCAGGGTAGGCAGGATTGCATCAGGCCTTTCAGTTTCTATGATCTTCTCAAGCATTTCCACTGTAAGGGGTTCTACATAAGTCTCATCCGCCATAATAGGGTCTGTCATAATGGTAGCCGGGTTGGAATTTACAAGGACCACTTTGTAGCCTTCGTCTCTCAATATTTTACAGGCTTGAGTTCCGGAATAATCAAATTCGCAGGCCTGGCCTATTACAATAGGACCTGAACCGATAATTAAT
>CAYVIU010000182.1:0-1874 GCA_964451625.1 uncultured Planctomycetia bacterium
TTATAACTGACGTTATTTCTTCGGGTTTTATTTTCATTTTACGAGTATCCTTTCCAGATTATCTAACTGTCCCCTGACAGAATAATCATAAATCCTGTCTCCGCATTTAATAAATACCCCGCCTAACAAATCAGGGTTTTCCTTAAACTCTATTTTGACATCCTCTTTGAGCTTTTGTTTTAGGTTGGCAATGAGCGATGACTTTTCATCCTTGCTGAAATTCCTGGGTACCTCTGCATACACTATGGTCCTTTTCTTATATTGATTATAAATATCATTGTACGCCAGAAAAACACCATGTATAAGACCTTCTCTATGATTATCTATAAGTACTTTTAAAAAATCCGTTATTGTCCGCGAGTATTTATTTTTCCTGGTTAAGGCCTCTATTACCTTTTTCTTTTCGTCGGATGTGATCAGGCGGTGTTTTAGGAATTTTTTGAATTCTTTGTTCGTAAGCCATTCTTCGTTAAGGGCGCTGAGCTCTTCCATTACGGCCTCAACCGTGCCGGCTTCCTGAGCGGCTGTGAAAAGGGCCCGCGCGTACCTGTCATGTAAAAGTTCGAGGTTATTTTTCACGTATAATCTCTTTTAACGATTCCTCTATCAGTCTTTTGTGGTCTTTTTCGCTTATTTCTCTTTCCAGGATCTTTTTTGCAAGCGTAACCGATAAGGATGCGATGTCTTTGGTTGCGTCAGTCTTTGCCTTTTCTATTTCTTTTTTTATATCGCGCTCTGCCTTGCTCAATATCTCAATGGCCTCTTTTTTGGCCTCATCAAGGGTCTTTATCTTTTCCTTGTCGGCTTCTCTTGCGGCTGTTTCTTTAAGCTGGAGTGATTGTTCCTTTGCCTTGTGCAGTTCATTCTTTGAAAATTGAAGGTTTTCTTCGGCGGTTTTTCTGTCGGCTTCTGTACCTTCAATAAGATTCTTAAGGTCTCCTGTGCGCTTATCAAGGTATTTCACAAAGGGCTTGTACAGGAACTTTGTAAGAAGCGTAAGGAGTATGAGAAAGCTTATTATCTGTAAGATAAGTGTAAAGTTAATACTCATTTCCTACCTCTTTTTTAGCTTACAACGAAAATCAAAAGAAGCGCGATGACAAGTGAGTATATGCCGGTGGTCTCTGCAATGGCATCTGCAATAAGCATGGTCCTTGTCAGGACACCTTGCAGTTCAGGCTGCCTGGCAATGCCTTCACAGGCCTTGCCGCCGACGATTCCTTCACCTATGCCGGGGCCTATTGCCCCTGCGCCCATACATATACCTGCGCCTAAAAGTGCGGCGGCCCTTATAATGATCTTGCCGTCTATGGGCACCACTTCAGCAACATTTTTTGCAACTTCAGCTGCATACGCTACGTCCATAACTCCTCCTTATTTTGTTATTATGATTCCCTCAATACCGATATGTATGTCAAAGCCAGTAATGAAAATACCAGTGCCTGCACAGTCCCTACAAAAAGCCCGAAGAACCCGTGAAGTATCATGTATGTAAATAATAAAAGCGGCGATGCGCTATAGGCAGGGAGTTTCAGGACACCGAAAACCTCCAGTGTCACCGGCCCTGCCAGGGCCAGGATGATCCCGCCGGCGTAGATATTTCCGAAGAGCCTGAATGAATGCGAAATCACCTTGCCGAATTCGCCCACTATATTGAGCGGCAGAAATATAATAAACGGCTTGGTGTAATCTGATAAATATTTAAAAAATCCCTTGTGGGCAATTGCCAGAATGTGCGAGATTATAAACACCATAAGCCCCAGCCCCAGGCATGTATTTAAATCCCTTGTCGGGCTCTCCACACCCGGAATAATACCTGCCCAGTTGCACAAAAGCACAAATATAAAAAGTGTAAAAACAAGCGGGGTGATTTT
>CAYVIU010000183.1:0-1863 GCA_964451625.1 uncultured Planctomycetia bacterium
CCTTGTACAGTCTATCTACCGCAACCTCGATAGTCCAGTCGGCACCGACTCCATAAACCGTTTCTGTCGAAAAGGCTACAAGCCCGCCTTTTTTTAAAACAACTGCTGCCTGTTTTATGCCGTTTGGGTCGGGCGTTTTTGGATCTACTTTTATAATTTTCGTCTCTACCATTCAGGCTCTTTACAATTTAAGCTTTGTGTTTTTGATCTTCACAGATCTCGCCATATTCTTTTTCATGGCCGAAAGTTTTTTTGTAAGTTTTTTATCGGATACTGCCAGTATCTGCGCGGCAAGTATCGCCGCGTTCTTGGCGCCGGCCTTTCCTATTGCCACTGTTGCCACAGGTACGCCGCCCGGCATCTGCACTGTCGAAAGAAGCGAGTCCAAGCCCTTTAACGAGCTTGTTTCCATGGGTATGCCTATAACCGGCAAGACCGTATGCGCCGCTATTACTCCTGCCAGATGCGCTGCCCCGCCTGCTGCTGCAATTATAACCTTTATGCCTCTGCCTTGAGCCGATGACGTATATTTTATTACCTCAGCCGGTGTCCTGTGAGCAGACATGATCTTTACCTCAACCGATACCCCGAGCTTCCCCAGCATCTCAACAGTCCCTTTTACTACAGGCAGGTCTGAATCGCTTCCCATCAATATGGAAACAGCTATTTTTTTAGGCATTTATTTTCCCTTCTCCTTAGCGCTTTAAAGCCTATATCTTTTCTGAAATACATCTTATCAAAACTGATCTTACCGACTGCCTCATACGCCGTAAGTATGGCATCTTTTATGTCTTTGCCGAGGGCAGTGACATTTAAGACCCTTCCGCCGTTAGTTAAAAACTCTTTATCGTATTTTGTCCCCGCATGAAACACCACCACGTCTTTTATTTTGCCGGCTTCATCAAGGCCTTTTATTATTTTTCCCTTTTCGTATTTTTGAGGATAGCCGCCTGAGGTCATAACCACGCTCACGCACGGCCGGCGATCCCAACTTAAGGTTATACCAGAAAGTTTTCCCTCTATCGACGCTATAATCAATTCCACAAGATCGTCCTTTAACCTGGGAAATATCGCCTGTGTTTCAGGGTCGCCCAATCTTACGTTAAACTCCAAGACCATAGGGCCGTCTTTTGTGATCATCAGCCCGGCATAGAGTACCCCTTTGAAACACTTACCGTCTTCTTTAAGACCCTTTATTACGGGATTTATGACATTCTCCATGACCTCATCTAAGAGCTCCTCTGTCACAACCGGTGCCGGAGAATACGCCCCCATACCGCCTGTATTCTCACCCTTATCTCCATCGTAAATCGCCTTGTGGTCCTGGCTTGATGCAAGAGGTAAAGCAGTATTACCGTCACATAAAACAATTATGGAGGCCTCTTCTCCCGTAAGGCAGTCTTCTATTATTATCCTCTCTCCTGCGGGACCGAATTTCTTATCCTCCATCATCAGCTTCACCGCATCCTCTGCTTGACGATTTGTTTTGCACACTACGACACCTTTGCCGGCACAGAGTCCGTCTGCCTTTACGACCACCGGGGTGTTTTTTTCTGTTATATATTTTTTTGCAGCTTTTGCATCTTTGAATACTTTATAATCCGCTGTGGGTACGCCTAATTGCGCCATGGTATCTTTGGCGAACACCTTACTGCCTTCGAGGTCAGCGAGTTCTTTCCTCGGGCCGAACACCCTTAAGCCTGCTTCTTCAAACTCATCCACTATGCCTTTAACCAAAGGCGCCTCAGGGCCTACTATGGTCAGGTCTATTTTCTTCTTCTTTGCAAACTCGAGAAGACCGGCAGTGTCTTCGGCGGCTATATTGACTAACTCTCCTAAAGACCCCATGCCTCCGTTACCCGG
>CAYVIU010000184.1:0-1861 GCA_964451625.1 uncultured Planctomycetia bacterium
ATTTTCTTTTTATTAGTTTCAGCTATATTGTCAATTCTTTCTTTGAATGGTTTTGTTGCCTTTTTTATCTCACTCTTATTTTCTTTTACCCAATTCTCCATGTCATCCATAAGATCCTTGGGTAAGTGCTTGTGCACTACATTTTGCCACTCAGTCCCGACATTTCCCTTGCGAATCCCGTAATCAGCAAATTGCCCTATCGTATTAAGAGGAGTTCCTGTTATTCCATGCTGGGCAATACAGACTCCGTAAGGCGCTATAGCGTTATAAATTTCTCCTGTTCTTTTTAAATCTATATGCGGCTCTTCTCCGGGGGCATAATTGCCATGCCTGGAACCATTATTTATAGCCAATAGGTCCGGTATTACATTCTTAGCTTTGAGGCCCTCTATAAATTCCAACGATTCCTCAACCGTAGAAAGCGCTCCTCCATCTTTTACTAATTTTATCTCGCCTATTTCTACTTCAAGGCCTAAGCCGGCATCTTGGACCATTTTGCCAAGTTTAGCGCTGATTTCAATATTGTCTTTGGTTTCATTGTGGGAGGCATCAATTGAAACGGATGTATACCCGGCGTCAATTGCTGCTTTTATTATATCGCGCGCTGTGTTGAATTCTTCTTCGGAGGTGTTTCTAACAGCAGTGTGGTCAGCATGAATAAAAAATGGCTTCTTGAAATTAAGCTCTTTCGCATAGCCTGTAATCATATCATAAAATATCTGCGGCGTTTGGCCAGTATATCCACCTTTTAAGTTTCCCTCTGAGCGCGCTAATTCGTAGCCCACAATAGCATCAAGTTCGCTAGCGGCTTTCATGATTCCCGGCACTGCGTGTTTTATCCTTATATTGCACGCCATGATAATTACTTTTTTGTCTTTTAGTGTGTTAAAAATTTTATGCCCACTTACTAAATTTCTCATTTTTTCCTTTCTTCTTGGGCGCACACATGGGTGCGCCCCTACAACAGATGTAGGGGCAGACCCATGTGTCTGCCCCACTAAATCGCCAATATACGTGTCAATTTATAAATTTCCCTATCGAGTTTCAATTTACGGGCATCGTGTTTGCATGCCGTTTCAAAATCCACAAAATTATCCTGGTCAGCTACAAGGCCTACCATCCCGCTATGTTTGCCTTCTAAAAGTTTATTTACCGCTAATGCCCCTAATCTGGAAGCTAATATCCTATCAAAAGCTGAGGGTGACCCGCCTCTTTGTATGTGGCCTAAAACTACAGGTCTTACTCCAAAACCAGTCTTTTCTTTTATTATATCTGAAACATCTTTTGCTCCGGCAACGCCTTCTGAAACAATTATAATCCAGCTCATCTTGCCGCAGGCTCTCCCCTTTTTAATCTCTCCACACATTTCATCTATATCATATTCATTATCCGGATAAAGAACATCTTCCGCACCACCAGCCAACCCAACCCTTATAGCTATAAACGGATCGTCTCTGCCCATGACTTCCACTACGTAAATCCGTTCCATACTTGTAACAGTATCCCTGATTTTATCAATCGCATCCAGTGCAGTACCTACTGCTGTGGAGGCACCGATGGTATTATCACTACCGCATATATCGTTATCAATAGTGCCGGGTACGCCTATAATATTAATTCCTGATTCTTTGGATAATAAATCTGCGCCTTTAAACGAGCCGTTTCCACCTATGACTATCAGGCTCTCGATATTTCTTTTTCTAAGATTATCGGCCGCCTTTTTACGCCACGATTTCTCAAAAAATCTCTTAGAGCGCGAAGTTTTTAGGATTGTCGCTCCTCTTGTGATATTATTGCTTTCGCTTCTGGCATTCATCTCGAAAAAATCATTGTCAAGCAGGCCTTCATTACCTCTTCTAAT
>CAYVIU010000185.1:0-1848 GCA_964451625.1 uncultured Planctomycetia bacterium
CAGCAGGGGGATTTCCTACAACAAATTCATAAATGCTCTCAAGAAAGCCAAGATCAGCGTGAATAGAAAAATTTTAGCGGACCTGGCTGTCACTGATAAAAGTGCGTTCAATAAGTTGGTTGAAATAGCAAAGGGAAAATAAGCTCTTTTCCCGTACCGCAGAGGGTAAATGAAAAAACTAAAACCGCCGCAGATAGTAGCGTTAAGTTTTCTTCTGACCATTGTTGCGGGGGCAATTCTTTTAAGCCTTCCTTTTTCTACGTCAGCGCACGACGATATTTCATTTGTAGACAGGCTTTTTACAGCTACAAGTGCAACATGCGTCACCGGCCTTGTTGTAAAAGATACCAATAACTGGACACCATTCGGGCAGATTGTGATTATGGCCCTGTTTCAGGTTGGCGGGCTTGGTATAATGACATTTTCCACACTTTTTGCAATTCTCCTGGGAAGAAAACTTACCATAAAAAGCGGGGTTGTAATTCAGGGTGCCCTGAAACAACCCAGCGTCGAAGGCATAAAAAAACTTCTCTATTACATAGTGCTTATAACAATAAGCCTTGAACTGATCGGGGCGGGCCTTCTTTATTTTAGATGGGTACAACTCGGCCATTGGCCCGGCATAGCAACTTTATATAATGCCGTGTTTCATTCAGTTTCAGGGTTCTGCAACGCGGGATTTTCCCTGTTCAAAAATTCATTCACCGCATATCGTTCCGACGTCTGGATAAACCTTATCATGATGACCCTTATATTTACCGGGGGCATAGGGTTTATTGTCCTTCTTGATATAAGAAAATTGAAATTCTGGAAACAGGATAGGCACCTTATTTTCTCAAGAATAAGCCTGCAGACCAAGTTGGCTCTCAGCGTTTCACTGATTTTAATAATTTTTGGAGCAATTGCCATATTTTTACTGGAAAATAATAATATTCTGGCAGAATTTTCTCTGAAAGGTAAGATTCTGGGCTCCTTTTTTCAGGCGATTACACCGCGAACCGCGGGGTTTAATACACTCCCCATCGGAAAACTGGCCCAGCCGACGCTTATTGTCATGATGTTTCTTATGTTTATCGGAGCATCACCGGGGTCGACGGGCGGAGGCATCAAAACCTGCACTTTTGCGATACTGCTTGCGGCAGTTGCCACGATGATGAGAAATAAAAACAGAGTAAAGGCGTTCAGAAAAACCATACCGAAAACGATAATAAGAGAGGCCCTTGTAATATTTATTCTGGCCCTGGCTTGGATATTTGTATTTACGCTTATCCTGTCAATAACCGAACGAAATACGGTCGGCGGCCCGAATTTTCTTTTGAGAATACTTTTTGAAGTAACATCGGCTTTTGGGACTGTGGGCCTGAGCACGGGTATAACGCCTTTTCTGAGCACTGCAGGGAAGCTCTTTATAATACTAACCATGTTTTTGGGAAGGATAGGCCCCTTAACCCTTGCTTTGGCAATAGCGTTGCGTGAAGAAAAATCTTTATATACTTATCCCGAAGAAAAAGTTATGGTAGGGTAGCTGGAGAAAAACGGAAGATTTAAATTAAAAATTAAATATTAAAATGTAAAATGAAAAAAAATGACACGATCATCTATTCTAAGAATTTTTGATTTTTCATATAAAACGAAGTCTTACTAAAAAATGGGGGTTGCGATGAAACAATTCGCAGTAATAGGGCTGGGCAGGTTTGGTTCAAGCGTTGCGAAGACTTTGAGCGAAAAAGGCTGCGAGGTGCTGGCAGCTGATATTAAAGAATCAGCTGTTCAGGATATGGCAGAATTTGTTACTCAGGCCGTGTGCCTTGATGCGACCGATGAAAAGGCTCTAAGATCCGTCGGCGC
>CAYVIU010000186.1:0-1833 GCA_964451625.1 uncultured Planctomycetia bacterium
GCTCAATACCTGAAGTGCGCCCATGTGCTTCAGCATCAGGAATATGCACAAAAATTAGGCACTCTTATCGCTGAAAATTTCAAGGGAAAAGGGATAAACTGTGTTGCAGGGCCTGCTTTAGGCGGGATCGTCATTGCACACGAGGTTGCATCCGCACTTGGTGTAAGATGTGTATTCGGAGAGAGGGAAAACGGTAGCATGACTCTGCGCCGCGGATTTGTTCTCGGTAAAAATGACAAAGTTTTAGTAGTAGAAGACGTTATTACAACAGGCGGCTCAATAAAAGAGCTTATAAAAGTTGTGAAGGGCTCCGGAGCATCTGTGGTTGGGGTAGGGGCTGTTGTTGACAGAAGTTCTCAAAGAATCGATTTCGGCTGCAGCGCAAATGCTTTAGTAAAATTAGACGTAAAGACATATAAACCAGAGGAATGCCCGCTTTGTAAAGAAGGCAGCGCACCGGTAAAACCCGGGAGCAGAAAATAAATGGAATCTTTCAGCGTAAAGATTGTTACCCCGGAAAAACTCTTATACGAAGGCACCGCCAAAGAGGTCATTGCCCCGGGAAAAGAAGGCGCATTAAGCATCCTCTCGCGCCACGCACCAGTCCTTGCCGCCCTTCGCGGGGGCCAGCTGATTGTTAAAAACGCTGAAGGCGAAAAAAAGTTTGACGTCAGTTCAGGTTTTCTTGAGGTATCCAAAAAGGATACTGCATTTGTAAATATATTTGCAAAAGAGGTGTCGTGACCAGGAACAGCTTCTTTTATTATTTCGGCTTGATTATGCAGCTCGGGCTTACGATAATAGTAACAATACTCGTAGGCCTTGCAATCGGCATTGGACTGGACAGAGCATTTAATCTAAAAGGCATTTTTACCATTACATTTCTTATAATCGGCATTCTGGCAGGATTCATGAACGCCTATAGGGACATAACAAAGAAAAAATGACCACCTACGAAGCAAAAAACATACCCATAGAATACCTGATCTACAAAATCACCATAATGAAAAAGTCCGTATTTATAATGGGTGTGGTCTGCATCGGATCTATTCTTATATCAAAGGAGTTTTCTTTCGGATTTTTAGTAGGCGGGCTTTTATCCATTGCAAATTTTTCTCTGCTTGCAAAACACATCCTTAAAATGAGAGAACTCCCCGTAAAAAACGCTAAAAGGTACATCATTACAAAATTTCTCTTAATATATTTTATAGCGGCTGTGGCACTTTTCATAGCCGCCACAAAGGGGATGGGCGTATTCGCAGGCACAGCCGTCGGGCTTATTACAACAAAATTCGCTATTTTTATAGATAACATGATAGGAAAAAATGCTAAGCGCAGCTGATCTCGTAACACTGGTTTGCTTCGCAGCCGCAGGCATATGCATGGGCTTTGGTGCCATCGGCACGGCCTCAGGCATAGGTATCATCGGCGGGAAGGCCCTGGAAGGCATAAGTGAAGCCCCTAAGCAGGAAGGGGTACTTCTCAAGACAATGCTTATTGCGATGTCCATAGCCGCAACCACGGCCATATACGCGCTTGTTGTGGCGGTCCTATTGATATTTGTAGTTACTCAAGGAGGTATTTAATTGGGTAATGTCGGCGGCATAACAACTGAAATTTTTTCCGTACCATGGATAGATCAGCCTATAAGCGTGAATCCGGTCACGCTTAAAATAACATGGATAATAATGGGCATTATCCTGGTTGTGGCCGTCATCTTAAGATTAGGCATAAAAAGATTCCCGGGAAAGGCCTTTATGGCATTCGAGCTCATCTATGGAGGCTTTGAAGGTATGGCCAACGAGGCCCTGGGGAAAAAAGATGCGCGGAAAA
>CAYVIU010000187.1:0-1826 GCA_964451625.1 uncultured Planctomycetia bacterium
ATGACAAAAGCAAAATTTATTCAAAGATTTCATTTACTATGTAATGTTTCAGACAAGTCAAGGTAATAAAGGTGATACTAGTTATGGCCTTCCCTCAGATAAAAGGTTAAAATAGAATTACCACTAATTCTATAAACCTTTAACCCAAAGGAGGCCAAGTTATGAAATTCTATAAACCTCAGCACAAGTACTACTGTGGTATCGACCTGCATGCCAGAAAAATGTACGTTTGCGTTCTTAATCAAAAAGGGAAAACCATGGTTCATAAAAATATCAAAACAGACCCGGAGCTTTTATTAGAACTGCTTTTCCCTTATCTGGATGATGTCGTTATCGGTGTTGAATGCGTTTTCTGCTGGTACTGGGTAGCCGATTTGTGCGCTGCTAATAAAATCCCCTTTGTTCTCGGTCACGCATTATACATGAAAGCCATCCACGGAGGCAAAACAAAAAATGATAAAATAGACTCCTATAAAATTGCCTTGTTGCTCAAAGGCGGAAACTTTCCTACTGCATACCCCTATCCAGCAAAATGGCGTGCCACCCGGGACCTGCTGCGCAGACGCATGTACATTTCACGCCGATGCAGCGAACTGGTCGTTCATATCCAGAATACCAACACCCAGTACAATCTGCCGGCTTTTAGAAAAAAGCTGTCACGAAAATACAATCATGACGGCGTGGCTGAACGCTTTGAAGACCTTGAGGTTCGCAAAAGTGTTGAAGTCGATCTAGAAATGATCGAGTCCCTCAATCAGACACTCAAAAAGCTAGAATGGCATATCGAAAAAACCGCACGCCAACATGATTACCATACCCTGTATCTGCTGCGGTCAATCCCAGGAGTCGGGCAGATCCTGGCACTGGTCATCTTATATGAAATCCATGACGTTAAACGCTTTCCCAGGGTACAGGATTTCTCGTCATACGCACGATTGATACGGCCGGTAAAAACATCCGACGGTAAATGGGCCGGGCATTCCAACAAGAAAATCGGCAATCATCATCTTAAATGGGCAATTAAGGAAGCTGCGATTCTGATGCTGAGAGACTCCAGCCAGGCTAAATATTACGTAAGTAAACTGGAACACAGATATAACAAGGGCAAGGCGCTGGGCATATTTACCCACAAGCTTGGTCGCGCTATATACTTTATGCTTAAAAACAAAGAGGCATTCGATATGAAACAATTCTTTGCTCAATAAATTCGGGGCTGGACGGTGCCAGCTTGTGGCCTAACTGAGATACTATGGGTGGATCTGAACCTCTTGATTTATTAAGTGCAGCATGACTGCTAAAAAGAGTGGACCAAATACCCGAAACTCATTGCGCTTGATTGGCGTCATCTTCCAGTCCCAACCCAATATACGGATGCCTTGACATGTGATGATCGTGTTCTGCCCCTTTTCCGAGTGACACCCTAACTGGATGTCTTGCCTCAGGCGGACAAGCCGCTTCCTTTGATTGCGCCGGGATAAGGGTACCGAAATATATTCTGAAGCTGCTCAAAGGCAGCACGCTGATTGTCAAAGAACACTTTGGCGATTCAGTTAATCCCGATAGATGTTTGGTGCAGACGCGTTAAGCTCTGACTCTCACGACAGAAGACGAAAGATGGAACCAACGAGTTACTTGTCAAGAAATCTGATTCGAAGACGGAAGATTTATTCATTATTTTTATTTCTCCGATCTATAGGAGTAGTTTTTTCCTTGACAACCGAAGGCCATATAGATGTTAGACTAAAAAAGTTTTTACTTTGCTGACCAACCTTCTAACAAATTATATATTATCTTATCATAATCAATCTTCCCATTTACAAGAGATG
>CAYVIU010000188.1:0-1826 GCA_964451625.1 uncultured Planctomycetia bacterium
GCCTATCATGAAGGTGTTGGCCGAGAGTGACCTTTTTGGTGTTTATATAGAAGAAAAGTACGGCGGCACCGGAGGCGGTGTTATGGATTTAGCAATCTGCACCGAAGAGCTTTCCAAAGCGTGCGGTGGTATAGCCGTCTGTTATGCGGCAAGCGCCCTTGGCACATATCCTATTATTCTATACGGGAATGACGAGCAGAAGCAAAAATATCTTCCGGATATAGCGAAGGGCAAAAAAATTGCCGCTTTCGCATTAACAGAACCGGAGGCCGGATCAGATGCCGGAGCCATTAAGACCAGAGCAGATAAAGACGGCGATTACTATGTGCTTAACGGTACAAAACAGTGGATAACAAACGGCGGTGAGGCAGAAGTTTATACAGTAGTCGCAATGACGGACAGGAAAAAGGGCGCCAGAGGCGCAAGCTGCTTTATTGTCGACAAAGGGACCAAGGGTTTTGAATTCGGTAAGAAGGAAAAGAAGCTCGGCATAAGAAGCTCTGCTACGGCCGAATTAATATTCACAGACTGCAGGATACCTAAAGAAAATCTTTTAGGCAGAGAAGGCATGGGTTTTATAGTTGCCATGAAAACCTTTGATAAATCCCGTCCCGGAGTAGCCGCGCAGGCCGTTGGCATTGCCCAGGGTGCTTTGGATCACGCTGTTAAGTATTCCACTGAAAGGAAACAGTTTGGCCATGCTATATCGAATTTTCAGGGTGTTCAATTTATGCTTGCAGATATGGCCACCAAGGTAGAGGCTGCCAGGGCGCTTGTATACGCAGCGTGCAGGATGGTAGATTCTGGCGCCAAGAATATTTCAAAAGTTTCGGCTATGGCAAAACTTTTTGCAAGTGACGTTGCCATGGAAGTTACAACTGACGCTGTGCAGGTTTACGGCGGGTATGGCTACATGAGAGATTATCCTGTAGAAAAGTATATGCGAGATGCCAAGATTACACAGATTTATGAAGGCACAAATCAGGTTCAGCGAGGTGTTATTGCATCGAACCTGATTAAAGAATCACGTAAGTAAAATAATTTAAAAATTAAAATTTAAAAATAAAAAATTTGTGAATTCTATCGAAGTTATACTCAAGTTCTGTAAACGTGTTTTAGAATTCCGTATTTCTTCGGAAGAACACAACAATTTTACATTTTAATTTTTTAATTTTAAATTACACGTTGGAGTAAGTCATGGATATAATTGTCTGCATAAAGCAGGTTCCGAATACTACGGATGTAAAGATAGATCCTAAAACAAATACGCTTATAAGGTCAGGGGTTGAAAGTATCATAAATCCCTTTGATGCGTATGCCCTGGAAGAAGGTATAAAGCTCAAGGAAAAAATGGGCGGCAAAGTAACAGTGCTTACTATGGGCCCCCCTCAGGCAGAGAGCGCTTTAAAAGAGGCCATTTCATTGGGGGCCGACGAAGGCATTCTTGTCTCTGACAGGGCTTTTGCTGGAAGCGATACCTGGGCAACCAGTTATACATTGGCGCAGGCAATTCGTAAAATCAAGGACTACCATGTGATAATATGCGGCAAACAGGCCTCTGACGGCGACACTGCCCAGGTTGGGCCGGGAATATCCTGCCATCTGGATATTCCGCAGGTTACTTATGTTAAGAAGATAGAGCATATAGATGATTCAAAGGCCAGGGTAGAAAGGATGACAGAACATGGCTTTGAGGTTATTGAAACACCTCTACCATGTCTTTTTACCGTTGTAAAAGAAATAAATGAACCAAGGCTTCCCTCGCTTAAAGGTAAGATGAAGGCCAAATCTGCTGTAATTACAACATGGAAGGCCGATGAGCTCTC
>CAYVIU010000189.1:0-1499 GCA_964451625.1 uncultured Planctomycetia bacterium
GAAAGATGCCTATATTCAAATACACAGCCAAAGATTTCGAAGGTAAGACCGTAAAGGATGAAATGGAGGCTGCCGGCAAACAGGTCGTTCTTGATTTCCTGCGCCGGAAGAAACTCATCATACTGGAGATCGAAGAAAAGGCGCCGCCGGGCAGGGGGGCATTGGTGCAATTCTTTACGGGCAAAAAGGTCAAGCTGGATGACTTAGTGTTGTTTTCCAGACAGCTTGCCACGATGGTAGAGGCCGGCATTCCCCTGGTAAGCGCCTTTGATATACTCTCGGAACAAACCGACAGGCCTCATTTCAAGGAAATCATTATCAGGGTGCGCGACGACATGCAGGCCGGATGCAGCCTTTCGGATAGCCTCGAAAAGTACCCTATGGTGTTTTCGGCCTTTTTCGTCAACATGGTCAAGGCGGGTGAGTCGAGTGGCGCCCTGGATGAGATACTGGACAGGGTTGCGGTATATTACGAAAGGACCAGCTGGTTGATGAGAAAGATTCGGGCAGCCCTGGTCTACCCGGCGATAGTAACCCTGATGGCGGTTGTCATAACGGCGCTGTTGCTGCTGAAGGTAGTCCCCGTATTTAAGGAGGTATTTTCCGGGTTCGGCGCCAGCCTCCCGGTCCCGACACAGATATTAATCGGCATAAGCAACGCCCTGAGAGCGTATTTTCTGTTATGGGTTGTGGCCCTTGCGTTATTCTCTGCCCTTCTCGTCATGTACGTAAGGACCGATGGCGGAAGGATGGTATTCGACCGGCTCATACTGAGGCTCCCCATTTTTGGCAAGCTGATAAAAAAGGTCGCCATAAGCAAATTTACCAGGACGCTATCCACCCTGACAAAGAGCGGGGTCCCCATCCTGACGGCACTGGAGATAGTCGCAAAGACTTCCGGGAGCAAGGTGGTGGAGATGGCGGTAAATAAGGTGCATAAGAACATAAAAGAGGGCGAGAAAATAGCCGAGCCCCTGTCAAAAAGCAAGATATTTCCGCCTATTGTCGTAAGGATGGTTGCCGTAGGTGAGGAGACCGGCCAGCTGGAAAAGATGCTCAGCAAGATATCCGATTTTTACGATGAACAGGTGGATGCCGCTGTAAGCGGCTTGACCAGCCTGATAGAACCCCTGATAATAGCCTTCCTGGGCGTGGTGATAGGCGGTATTGTAATATGCATGTTTTTGCCCATATTTAAGCTTACCACGATTGTCCAGATGTAGCAGTTGACAGTTAAAAAAGCTAGTTATCCACCTTGACTTAGGTTTAGTATTGTGGTATAGTTGTATTGAGGAACAGGAAGGGGGGTGAGAGAGATGATTTGGCTGAGATCGAAGAAGGGTGGCTTCACGCTTGTTGAGATCATGATCGTTGTCGCTATTATAGGCATATTGGCTATTATGGCTATCCCTAATTTTGTAAAGGCCAGGGAGACTGCTCAGAAGAATTCCTGCATTAATAACTTAAGGATTCTTGATGCGGCGAAAGAGCAGTGGGCT
>CAYVIU010000189.1:1543-1805 GCA_964451625.1 uncultured Planctomycetia bacterium
GGACGGTTATATCAGAGGCACTACAGCTAAGCTGTATTGCCCGGCAGACGCAAGTAAGACGTTTGCTACCAGTTACACGATGAGTGTGCTGGGTACTGACCCTGCCTGCAAGATAGACGCTGCCAACCACGACCTCCCGTAATGCATCGGGAGAAGGCGTGAGTAAAACGAGGTGGTTCTTTAAGGACCGCCTCGTTCTATTTTGACCTGTTATTACTAAGTCAAGATGTTAATTTTTTCCAAGTTTAAAATGTTAATTTTG
>CAYVIU010000190.1:0-1795 GCA_964451625.1 uncultured Planctomycetia bacterium
GTGTGGTATTTAATTACTGACGGCACGCGTGTTTTTATCTTTGCTGCAAGAACAGACATCTCATCTATTCTCTTTCTAAGGTCAGCGGCTAAAAACCTGCCCTCTTTTGCCCTTGATGCGACGAGCTTGTCAAGACCTATTGAAAGTGCGCGCTCTACATGAGGCCATATTGTGCTGTATTCTTTTTCAGCAGGCTCATAATATATCACCTCAGGCAGTGTGATTATATCCTTAAGGCTTATCTGGGGAGCTGTCTTCATTTTTTTTGCAAGCCTGCCTATGAGGCGCTTGTATTTTAATGCAAGCTCTTCATTGACTGTAACTGCCGCGGTACTCCCCCTTGAATCTTCAAGCGCAAGGTTCAGGCTCACCCTACCGCGTTTTATTCGCTTGTGCAGAAAATCTTTTATTTTGCTCTCCAGGGGCGCTATGCTGTTGGGCAGGCGGCATGAAAGCTCAAAGTACCTGTGATTGATACTCTTTAGCTCTACCCTTACTCGGCCGCCTTTAAAGGCTGTCTGCCCTCTGCCAAATCCCGTCATGCTTTTTATCATACCCAGACCCTTTTATCCTTTTGCTCGAAGGCCGCTTTTTTCGTCGGATATAAATCAACGATTACTTCATCCGGCTCAAACCAAAGCTTTATCTCCCTCTCAGCGTCTTCTTCATTTGTAGATGCATGTATGACATTCTCATAGATGCCTTTTGTAGTTATCCTGCCGTACTGGCCGCGTATGGATATCGGGTTTGCCTTCTCCGGGTTAGTCTCTCCTGCAAGTTCCCTGACTTTGTTTATCGCGCCCGGCCCCCAGTAAACCATCGCCATAACCTTCTTGCGCTGGTGAAGCTCTCCTTGGATATATTTTATGAGTTCTTCGAAAAACGGCTCGCTCTTCAGGTGCTTATAATGTTCCTCTGCCATTTTTCTGCTAACCCTGATTATTTTAGCAGCGGCTATCTCAAGTTTTGTTTCAGAAAGCCTCGTCAGGATATTCCCTGTAAGGGACTTTTTTAACCCGTCGGGTTTTATCAAAACCAATGTCTGCTGATTCATTTTAGGCCCCTACCTGTGCTCCTAATTTCTTGAGAATCCTCTCAAGGTCTTTGTTTGAATAATAGTCTACTACTATCTTTCCCCCGCGCCTGGAGGGATTGATCTTGACTTTTGTACCCAATGCCCTCTGAAGCTCCTCTTCAAGGAACACTATCTCGGCGGCCTTGGCCTTTGCCTTACTGGCAGGCGGTTTTATTTTTAAAATCTTCTGTGTCGTCTGCCTGACAGTAAGCCCCAGCGACATAATATCTTCAGCAAGCTTAAGTTGCTCTGCCTCTGTCTTAATTGAGAGTATTAGTTTTGCATGGGCAAAGGTAATCTTACCCGCGGATATGTTATCGCGTATAGCCTGAGGTAGATGCAATAGCCTCAGCGTGTTTGTAATACTTGTTCTGTCTTTGCCAACCTTCCCTGCCAGCTCTTCCTGTAAAAACCCAAATTCTTTAATCAAGCGCCTGTATGCGACTGCCTGTTCCATGGGATTTAAATCTTCCCTCTGCAGGTTTTCAATCAACGCAAGCTCAATAGATTCTATGTCTGATATGTTTTTTACGATTGCGGGTATTCGTTCAACCCCGAGCTCTTTAACCGCCCGAAGCCTCCTCTCTCCTGCTATCAGCTCAAATTCATCTCCGTCGCGCTGTCTTACTAAGACCGGCTGAATAACCCCTTTCTGTTTTATTGACGAGGCAAGCTCTGCAAGTGATCTTTTTTCAAAGACCTGTCTTGGCTGATATTTAT
>CAYVIU010000191.1:0-1777 GCA_964451625.1 uncultured Planctomycetia bacterium
GCGCGAGGAGCTATATAGGCAAGAAGTATGGCAGGGAATATGTCCCAGATGCGCCGAATAAGTTTAAGGCAAAGAAGAGTGCCCAGGAGGCGCACGAGGCAATAAGGCCGGCATTGCCTTTAAGGGAGCCAAGGAGTATAGAGAAACACCTGGCCCCGGATCAATACAAGCTTTATACCCTTATATGGAATCGTTTTATTTCAAGTCAGATGACGCCCGCAGTATTTTCAGTGTTGGGTGTGGAGATAAAGGCAGGGAGGTTTGTTTTTAAGGCCCAGGGTTCGCAGAAGGTCTTTGCTGGTTTTACAGCTGTCTATGAAGAGGACGGCGAGGACAAGGAGAAAAAGGGCGAAAAGATCCTGCCTCCTTTGTCAATCGATGAAAAGCTGGATCTTGTGAAACTGGATCCCAGCCAGCATTTTACAAAACCGCCTGCGAGATTTTCTGACGCATCCCTGGTAAAGACCCTGGAGGAATATGGCATAGGCAGGCCAAGCACATATGCGCCTATTATTCAGACAATTGTTTATCGCAATTATGTGAGGCGAAGGGAGGGGTATTTTCATCCGTCTGAGCTGGGGATGGTCGTGACAGACCTTTTAATGAAGAACTTTGCAGATATCCTGGATTATAAATTTACAGCCAAGATGGAAGAGGAGCTGGACGAAGTGGAAGAGGGCGAGAAGAAAAAGATAGAGGTCCTGAATGATTTTTATGAGCCCTTTGAGAAGGACCTGACTCTGGCAAAGGTGAACATGCGGAAGGTAAAGGGAGAGGCTGTTGCCACCTCTGAGATCTGCGAGAAGTGCGGAAAGATAATGGTCATAAAATGGGGCAGGCTGGGAAGGTTTTTGAGCTGTTCTGATTTTCCAAACTGTAGATTTGCAAGGCCATTACCAACGGGCGTGAAGTGTCCTGAGCCAGGCTGCGGCGGTGTGCTCATTGAGAGGCGTTCCAAGAAAAGAGGCCAGCATTTCTATGGCTGTTCGAATTATCCAAAATGCGGTCATATTTCACGAAGACTCCCTTCTCAGAATGAATAGAAAACATGCTCGAGCGGTATATACAAAAATTTGTAACCTACCTCAAGATTGAAAAAAATGCCTCGCCATACACCCTTACAAATTATCAGATAGACCTGAGGGAATTCAATAGCTCTATAAAGGAAAAGGCGCTGGAGAATATCAGTCATGTGGACGTGAGGTTGTTTCTGGCGCGCATGAAGGAGAAGAAATTCTCAAAGCGCTCTGTGGCGCGAAAGATGGCCTGTCTCAGGAGTTTTTTTAAATTTCTTTGCAGGGAGGGGTATATCAAGGCAAGTCCTGCCGCAGGGCTCCAGACCCCGAAGTTGGAAAAGAAGCTGCCGCTTTTTTTGGATACAGACCAGGCAGTGAAGTTGGTCGAGTCACCGGATCTTTCTGATGTCTATGGCCTCAGGGACAGGGCAATACTCGAGACACTTTACTCCAGCGGCATAAGGGTGAGTGAATTAGTGGGCCTTAACAAGGAGAACGTGGATTTTATAAGCGGCGTGCTCAAGGTCTATGGCAAGGGCAAGAAGGAGCGGCTCGCGCCCATAGGAGACAGGGCATTGAGGGCAATGCGGAATTATCTTGAGAAGCTCGGCGCATCCAGCATAAAGGAGAAAAAAGCGGTCTTTCTGAACAAGGGCAAAAGGCGCATGACTGACAGGGCAGTGAGGCGGGTCGTGGAGAAGTATATACGCAAGACGAGTCTGAATGAGAAGATATCCCCGCATTCCTTGAGGCATTCTTTT
>CAYVIU010000192.1:0-1767 GCA_964451625.1 uncultured Planctomycetia bacterium
GCCAGGGTTGACTTGCCATGATCAATATGAGCAATTATTGAAAAGTTTCGGATTAGGTTTTTATCCATGGGTCATATTAAAAGGGCCTTTCCGAACTCAATCCTTTTTAGCGCTTCTTCATCGCTTTCGGCTTCAGAATAAATCCTGACTTTAGACTCTGTGCCTGAAAGCCTGAAAAGCAGCCAGCTTTCATCCTCACAGATGAACTTAACACCATCAAACGTTTTTGTCTCAACTATTCTTTTTCCTAAAATATCATTTGGCGGATTTTTAATAAGGTGCTGAATCAGGACTTTTTTCTTTTCATCCGGATACTCTATGTCGCCTCGCTGGTAATAAAATTTTCCGAACTTTTCTTCTGCGTCTTTAAGAATGTCGGATATTGTTTTTTTTCTTGCGGCGAGCATTTCAAGCATCAATAAACACGTAAGAAGCCCGTCTCTTTCAGGCATATAATTTTTAAATCCTATACCTCCTGTTTCCTCACCTCCGATTAAGACATCTTCTTTTCTCATTATGTCGCATATGTATTTAAAACCGACCGGTGTTTCGTGCATTTTTAGATTGTATTTTTTGCATATTTTTTCAATCATTACTGTACCGCAAATAGTTTGTACGACGGAGCCAGTCATTTTTCTGTCTTCTATAAAATGTAGAAGGAGAAGCATCATTAATTTATGGCCGGTGAGTAATTTTCCTTCTGATGTTGCGCAGGCAGCCCTGTCAGCATCTCCGTCAGTTGCAAGGCCTATATCATATGAGCCTTCTTTTGTCTTTTCAATAAGCTCTTTGAGGTTTTTTGGATTTGGCTCAGGGGCTATCCCGCCGAAGCTTGTGTCAAGCTCATTGTGGATAGTAGTTACTTTTGAAGCAGTACCCTGTAGGAGGAGCGCTAAAAAATCATTGCCTGTCCCGTACATTGAGTCTACTAAAACGTCGAATTTCTCTTTCTTCAGAAGAGTGATGTCAACGTAGTTTCTTATGAATGTTAAGTGTTCTCTTGTCACGTCGCTGATAGTTAAAAGAGCTTCTCTCTCAGCCTCCCTAAGGCCCTTTTCATTTACTTTATTTTTATAGAGATTGCTTTCAATTTGTCTTGTGATTTCAGGGTCTGCTGAGCCAGCATAGAAGGCTTTATATTTTATTCCGTTATAAGCGGCTGGGTTGTGGCTTGCTGTAACCATAACTCCTCCACCTAACTTTTTTTGTTTTATCGCATATGTTATAGCTGGCGTCGGAGATGGCCTATCAGTAAGAATCGTAGATATACCATTCCCTGTTAAAACAGCTGCTACATCATCGCCGTATTCTTTGGAGTTTTTTCTTGTGTCGTAGCCGATAATAATGCTTTTGGCTTTGTCTACATTAGCTTTTACATAATCAGCTATTGCCTGAGCTGCAATCTTAACATTCTCATGCGTGAAATCCTCACCTATAACAGCTCTCCAGCCATCCGTGCCAAACTTTATCTTAGCCAACTCTATCCTCCTCTTATCTCCGCTATTGCTTTCCTGTAATCATCCTTACCAAAAACAGCAGTGCCGGCAACAAGGATATTAGCGCCTGCATTTATGACCTCAGATGCGTTATCCTTAGTAATCCCTCCATCAACTTCAATATCGCCTTTGTAAGAAGCGCTTAATTCTTTAATCTTAGGCACTGCTTCTTTCATGAATTTCTGGCCGCCAAACCCGGGTTCAACTGACATAACAAGCACTAAATCAACAACGTTCATAACATCCTTTATCGCACTAACAGGTGTGTTTG
>CAYVIU010000193.1:0-1759 GCA_964451625.1 uncultured Planctomycetia bacterium
TTCGGAGACTTTTTCGCCAGGTGAAAGGCCATGATCATTCCCTGCTCTCCTGACATATCCGTGCATTGAACTAGCCTGACCCCGGCCCTATTTTTTATCAGTTCCATGGCAACGGCCTTGACCCCGGCCTTCTTCAGCAACTTTACGTATTTAGGATTTTGTTCGGCATGCAGCATTGAAAACAGAATATTGCCGCGCATCATCGCAAATTCCTGTTGTAGGGGTGGCTTTAGTTTAACCACTATATCCTGTTTAAATATTTTTGAGCGGTCTTTGGTAACTGTTGCGCCCGCTTCCTGGTAGAGTTTATCCTTTATACCGAGGCGTTCTCCAAGACCTTTTTCCACAAGAACATCGCGGCCCTCTTCAACTATCCTCTTAACTTCCCGCGGTAAAAGGATTGCTCTTATTTCCTTTCCGCCGGCAGATATTTCTTAGGTATCCCTATATTCATATCTGTGTCTTCTCCGGATTTTACTACACCCTTAATTAACGACCTTCCGCATCCTTAAGATATTCCAAGTATTCCATATCAGTTGTAAAAATAGCTGTGGTATCTTCATCAAGCGTATTTTTATACGTCTCCAAGGTCTTTAAAAAGGAATAAAATTCAGGATCGCGATTATATGCATCGGCATAGATCGTGGTAGCTTCAGCATCGGCCTTTCCTTTAATCTCTTCGGCAACCTTGTAGGCCTCGGAGCGGATCCTGTTTAATTCCTTTTCCATTTCTCCTTCAATCTCAGCTCTTTTCCCCTGTCCTTCTGAGCGGTATTTTTCGGCAGCGCGTTTTCTTTCAGAGATCATCCTTTCAAATACCTTCCTCTGCACTTCCTTTACATAGTTTATCCTCTTTATCCTCACGTCTATAAGCTCTATGCCGTATTGCGGTATAATGGAAGAGGCCTCTTCCAGTATGCCGCGGGTAAGGGCGTCTCTACCGACATATATCTCTTCCAGGACCTCTTGAGACATACTGATATCGGCATCCTCTCCAAGTACTGGCCTTTTTATAAGCCTGTTGGTATTCCGCACGGCTTCTACAAGGTGGTGGCTTGTAACATAATTCCTTGTAGCAGAGTCTATAATGTCATCTAAACGGGCCTGAGCATTTAGTTCAGATCCTACGGATTGCAGGAACTTGAGAGCATCTACTATCTTCCATCTGGCCGTGGTATCCACCCATATATACCTTTTATCCTTTGTGGGTATCTGGTTGGGGTGGCCATCCCACTGCAAAACCCTTTTGTCAAAATAGCTTGCCTGCCTCAGAATAGGCATCTTAAAGTGTAATCCCGGTTTTGTTATGGGCTCGCCGATGGGTTCCCCGAATTGGGTAATAACAACTTGTTGAGTCTCATCAATCGTATATAACGCACCGCTGACAAAAAGAAAAGCGGTAACTACTATTACAGCTGCTACAGCGTATAATGCCCTCTTCATTGCACACCTCCCTTATCATCCAACCTGAGAAGAGGCAGGATCCCCTTCTGCGATGAATCCACCAGGAATTTTTTCCCAACCATGGGAACAACCTCACCTATAGTCTCCAGATAAAGCCTTTTTCGCGTAACATCTTTGGCGTCTTTGTACGCCTCCCAGGTGGCAATGAATTTTGCGGCGTCCCCTTTTGCTTCATTCACTCTCTCCAGAGAGTAGCCTTCTGACTCTCTTATAGTCTTCTCTGCTTCTCCTTTTGCCCGCGGAACAGCCTTGTTGTATGCCTCCCAAGCCTGGTTTATAACCTTTTCTTTTTCCT
>CAYVIU010000194.1:0-1747 GCA_964451625.1 uncultured Planctomycetia bacterium
AAAATTTGCGCATAATCCAGAGCCTGTACCTAAGAACCTGAAACAGCTTTGCGCGTTGGTCAAAAAGTGCAAGGCGGATGTTGGTTTTGCGCAGGACCCTGATGCGGACAGGCTTGCCGTTGTCTCCGAACGAGGCGTGCCGATAGGCGAGGAGAATACCCTCGCGCTTGCGGTGAGGCATGTGTTGAGCAAAAACAAAAAAGGTACCAGGTACCTTTTTTCAGAAACCAAAAAAAGGTACCTGGTACCTTTTTTAAAGGTTGTCGTGAATCTCTCTACCTCTCGTATGGTAGATGATATTGCTAAGGAGTTTGGGGCGAAGGTTTATAGGACAGCGGTTGGTGAGACGAATGTGGTGGATAAGATGCGCAAGGTTGGGGCCCCTATAGGGGGAGAAGGTAATGGCGGAGTTATATTTCCTGCGGTTAATTTTGGCAGGGACAGTTTTGTGGCGATGGGATTGATACTTCAGTATATGACTTTGTCGCGTCAGAAGGTCTCCAGCCTCGTGAAATTGACCAGGCAGTACAAAATGGTCAAGCAGAAGAAGGAACTTCCCCAGAAGGAGATTTCAAAGGTTCTCAGCAATGTCAAGAGCAAGTTTAAGAAAGAAAAGCTGAATTGTATAGATGGCGTGAGGGTTGATTTGCCTGAGGGCTGGATACATGTAAGGTCCTCCAACACAGAGCCGATAATACGCGTTATTACCGAGGCAGAGACGGCAGAAAAGGCGAGGAAGCTGGCGGCATCCGTCATTCTATGACGTCCTAAGAAAGATCCTTCGTCGCTTCGCTCCTCAGGATCAAGAAAAATCTGCCCCTGAAATTTCAGGGGCAGATTTTTCTTGACTCCACAGCTCTTTTATATTATTATCAAGATATAATTTGATGATAAATATATAGACAGAGATTGCTTCGTCACTTCGTTTCTCGCAATGACAGTATGAAAAAAAAGAGACCGAACACAAGGCGCTATCCAAGAATCAAGGCGCATCATTTAGTAAAGTATAAGGTTAAGAAAGATGAGCCTGGCAAGCATTCCGTCGCTTCGGTAAAGAACATAAGCGGCAACGGCATAATATTTAAAACTACAAGCCAATTGCCTGTGGGCGCGGAACTGGAGCTTGAGATAAATTTTCCCGGACTGCCTGAACCGGTGAAGGCCGCCGCCAAAATCGTAAGGGCTGATAATGCCGAGAAGGACAATTTCGAGGTAGGCGCTCATTTTACTAAAATCAAGCAAGACGAAACCTCAGCTATAGTAAATAAGATAGAATATATGCTTAGGAAACTGAGGGATAGAAAGTCATTGTGGAAACAGCTTAAAAAAAGACTGAAATACCTCTTCACGCTCACCCCGTTTTTCCTGCTTCTAATTTATCCCCAATGCGCCCTTGCCGTAATAGAGCTGGGGCCTTGCAATCTTCATCCAAGCATTAAGATAGAACAGCGCTACGAAGATAACATCTACCTTATGCCCATAGATACCCAAGACGACTTTATTAATGTCATGACGCCGGAGATTAAGGTTGAGGTTCCTTTTGGCAATGACCTTTTTTCGGTTGCTTATTGGGCTGATTTGATTTCCTATGCGAGTCTGGATAATGAAAATGAACAGAATAATAATTTTTCCGCGGAGTTATCTTTGCAGGGCGCCAGGTTCCTATTGAAATTAAGCGAGGAGTTTAATCAGATTACCGAGGCGCTTAGCTACCTTGAAGATTTAACCGATTACGATAAAAATTACG
>CAYVIU010000195.1:0-1743 GCA_964451625.1 uncultured Planctomycetia bacterium
GTCTAACATAATGGAATATACATTCCATTTAGTATATAAATCTTGCTATTTATTGCAGTTTTATTCCACTTTTTTGTAGATATATTTATTAAGGTAATTCCAGAAAGTAGGAATATAGTTATTGAGAATCCGAAAATTATTCAGCTGATGTAGATGATAAAGGAAAAGGATTTACTGGTGATCTCTCATCTTAGAGAGAACTCAAGGAAGCACCTTACAAATATATCTAAGAATGTGGATCTGCCTGTTTCTACTTTGTTTGATAGACGGTTATGTGTAAAAACTAATGGTGCTCTTCCCAGAATTTGAATTTCTCTAGTATGTTTTCTACTGTTCCTAAATATTTAAGAATTCTATGCCTAGGTTTCTTATTTTTATAAATAGTCTCAGCTATATAATGATAAGTTCTTATTCCTCTTGCTTTTTTGAATTTTCTCTTTAAAACGAACATATTTTTAGTAGTAACTTAACTTATATATAAAGATTTATATTCTGTAGTATAGAAAAAAGCAAATACTAGTTCATAAAATAGTAGTAACTTATTATGAAAAAGAAGAGGTATAAAAGAGACGAAGCATTGTACAACACTATACAAGAAAACGAATGGTTCTTTTTCTTTGAAACATTGCCAGAGCTTATTCATGCTGTTGCTGGCAATAGTGACTTATGGCTTAGCAAAGGAAGACCGCCCAAGCGTTTATCAGACATATTAACCTGCTTAGCCATTTGGCAAAGATTCCCTAATCTAAGTGTTAGAAGTGCTAAAGGGCTTTTGGAGTTCCTTAAGTATAAGGGAGTTATAGAAGTAGAAATTCCTTGTTTTAAGACACTTTGCAACTATCAGGCAAATGAAAGAATAAAGTATTACCTAGACAGATTAATAGAAGTGAGTTCTAGACCATTAAATGTTATAGAGACCTGCTTTGCCACTGATATGAATGGAGTAAGAACCAATAATTTTACTAGTTGGTTTAGTATACGAACAGGCAAAAGAATAAGAAAGAGGGATCATCTAGCTTCTCACATAACTACTGGGGTCATAAGCAACATAGTAACAGCGGTAGATTCGTGTGTAAAAAAGGGAAGAGACAATGAAATATTGAGGGAGCATGTAGAGAAAACCACACATAACTTCAAGATAGAGGAATGGAGTGGAGATGGAATGTATCAATGTAGAAAGAATTGTACTGCTATATCAGAAGCTGGAGGAAAGCCTTATTTTAAGCTAAAAAAGAATGTTAGATCATTAGCTAAAGGTCACCCAATGTGGAAATGGATGGTCTATGAGAAGAGAAAGCACCCTAGAAGGTATAAAAAGAAATATCATAAGAGGAGCAATGTGGAATCAACCAACCATTCAAAGAAAGCAAGGTTGGGTTCGTGTGTAAAAAGTAAGTTAGATCCTGCTAGGGAACAAGAAGAGCATATTAAATGGGTTGACTATAATGTATTAGTTCTGAATAGGGCTTTATATGAATGGGGTATTGAGCCTAATTTTTACACATAACCTTCTGTTTAGCAAAATTTAAATATTACGCAAAAAACCTATTTATTGTAATGCTACCATCAAGAATTTTTTTTACTAAAGGAGTGGGGGTCCATAAAGACAAACTAGGTTCTTTTGAGATAGCCTTAAGGAATGCAGGCATTGAAAGGTTTAATTTAGTTAATGTTTCGAGTATTTTCCCTCCTAATGCTAAGCTTATATCTGTAAAAGAAGGGTTGCTAAACCTAAAATCCGGG
>CAYVIU010000196.1:0-1719 GCA_964451625.1 uncultured Planctomycetia bacterium
AAGGTTCTTCTTCAGTGAATCAGGTCGCATGAAAGCACTCTTAGGGAGAGCGGTAACATGTATTGAAAATGGCCGGCCTATACTCATAAATACTATGGATATCAGGCAATCAGATATGATAGCAGAGTTCATAAAAGACAATCTTGATGCGGCAATTGAGGTAAGATTACAACAATTGGCTTCCGATACCACTATAACTCCAGAAGAGTTGCAAATAATGAGAGAGCGCCTACTGGCAAAACAGGCAGAAGCAAAAGATGCCAAAGTACAGCTTTATGATGCAAGAAATACCGAAGCCGAGGCGTACGAAGTCCTTAATGCCACCGGTTCACAGGGCAATATAACAATTGCCACAGCAAGAGGCGGAAGAGGCACTGATTACCTCCTTACACAGACAGCAAAAGAAGGCATGGAGTATGGCGGCCTGCATATTATATCTCTTGGTTTCCATAGGTCCAACAGAGTTGAGTATCAATTACGAGGGCGTTCAGGCAGGCAGGGCTTGTCTGGTTCAACCGAATTGTTCATGCTCTTTAACAACACCATGATTGATGAATGGGATTCTTCAAGGGAATCAAGTGAATCGGGCCAGCTTCATGATGCCTATAGCCAGACAACCCCTTCTCCATATAGTTTATTAAATTGGATAAGCCGTGGCCGGTTAGCCTTTGGTAAGCGTGGAAAATTAGACAGGGCTATTAAGCTGGCAATAGACCGCCAGAATCAGATAGCGATGGCAGAGCAAGAGGGAAATCACGATAAATTAAGGCAACTGGTAGTGGTAACAGAGCAGGAAAAGAAGATCTTTGACAGAGCCGTTGTTGCTGCCCAGAACATGCTTGAGGCAGAGAATGTCAATCAGATTATGCGGCAGACAGAGAGGAACGATATCATATTTGCCGCCACTGAAAAGATAAGAAAGAGAGAAAATGACGTTGCCAGAAGGCAGTATAAGATCGACGGCATCCCGCAGGCTATAAACAAAACCCTTGACGAAATCTTTGAGGAAGAAGGGGCTGTCAATGACGGAGTAGTGAATATATCTTTTGTAATACAAAAGGTCAAGCTGCTTATGGACATAAGCATACTGAGAAATGCCGAAGAACTCATAGGCATAGACCCGAAACCGGATAATGTGAAAAGCATACTCGCCCAGCTTATCGGAAATGCCTTTGCAAAAGAAATGCACCAGACCACCCTCAATAATATAAGGAAGGACTTCTATGAAGCGGTTGACGAGCTGAGAAGAAAACCACAATCAACAAGAAAATTCAAGCAAGATGTCTTAAAAGCGCAGAACGATGCCCTGGATGCAATAAATAACATGGAGATGTCTGTAAGAAAGCTAAATAAGTTTGTTGAGGAAAAGCTGGAAGAACTCAAAGATCTCAGTGAACGAATAAACAGGTATGAGGAAGAAGCAGTGGATAGTCAAAGAAAAGCTGTCCTGGCCACTATAGACCTTGAGAAATTACAGCATCTGCATCAGGCAATAGAGGCCCGCAGCATGCTTGCGGAAATAGATCATAAGAACAAAGATGAGCATGAAAGGACAATGGACACATTGAACGATATGCTTGAAGAAGTTCAGGGCAGATTAGTAAGCCGGGCAGATGATCTTGTCAGACAGGTTAGCGCACAAAGAGCTGCGCCTGCTGTTCAGGTAAGCGCCTCCACAGGCACCCTTGCCAAAGGCCAGGGAGTACAAATATACAATGA
>CAYVIU010000197.1:0-1704 GCA_964451625.1 uncultured Planctomycetia bacterium
GGGGAGATTATTCTTGTGAAACTGATAGGTCGGGTAATGTAATTAGTGTTACCTATTCTGATGTATCTCCAATTAAAGATATAGAGGCAGATTTTTTAGATTTAGAAGCTAGGGGAGAACTTAGAGAAATTAAAGGATTTGCATATACTGGGATATTAAGACAAACTTTTAGTTCTCTTAGTGAAACAGACTACTTAAATATATTTAAATTTCTTAGTGGAGAGGAATATAGGAAGCAATTAATTAGGTTTAATGTAAGGTTAAGGGAAAAATTAGGAACTAGTTTAGATTTGAACTCTGATAATCCTTTTTCTACGATGACCAAATCAAGCGTTACAGTTTTTCTAGATTCCTTTGTATACGGTCTTTTTAAGAAACAGTGTAAGCGATTTGGTATGGAAGACCCCCATACATTGTATATTATGTATGTAGCATTTATCGATGGATTGCGTGAGGGCAAGTTTTTTATGCCTAACGAGATTGAAAGATATTCTTATATTTCTGAAAGTGGATGTCCAATGTGGGGCGATGTATATTTTTTACGCTATAGTCGAAAAGCTCGTGATATGGCAACGGAAATTAGTAGGAATTTTGGGTACCCTAATGAGTTTCATCCAAAACCGGGAAAATGGCATGTTAAGTTAGGTCATAAGTATCAAGATTTTAAGGGGGCCCTATATACCGAAGATCTAGTAGAGAAGACCAGGAGAAAGTTAAATAATAGGGCTTTTTTAGGTAACTCCTCAAAGCCAGTATTAACTAAAAAGAGAGCCATAGATGAGTTTAGGGCAGGAGCATCTGTTGCTGATATTAGGTCTAAATATAGGGCTATTGGGGATAAACCATTAGCTCAATGGAAAGCACATGTAACTATGGGCACTTATGCTGAGGTTAAAGAGTTAGATGCTGATGTAGAAAGGATAACAAAACCAGACGCAATAGAGCTTTTATCATCAGGTATACCCCCTAGGGAGATTTATGATTGTTATCCTTCTTCTTTTTCTGTAGGTCAATTGAGAGCATTCAAAGCACACATTACAATGGGGAGTTATCAATAAAGATTTCCGCAACATTTATAAATGGTTTGACATTTCCAAGAGTAATCAGCCCGAGTCAATATGGCGTTTATAGGGTTCTTTAACAGAATTCTATGTGCTGATATTAATTAAGATGGAAGAGAAAAAGGATTTTAAGCATCTTGTAAGGATTGCAAATGCAGATCTAGATGGAAATAAGGCTATTTATACTTCTTTGAGAAGTGTAAAAGGAGTAAGTTTTATGTTTGCGAATTTTATATGTAGCTCTGTTGGAATTAGCAGAACTAAGAAGACAGGAGAGCTTAGTGAGGGTGAAGTAAAGAAGATAGAAGAGGTTATTGCTAAGCCTTTAGATTTTAAATGTCCTTTATGGATGTTAAACAGAAGAAAAGATGTTGAAACTGGAGAACAGAAGCACTTAGTTTCAGGAGACATAAGGTTTGTTCAAGAGGCTGATATTAAACAGATGAAGAGGATTAAGACTTATAGGGGGATGAGGCATATTGGTGGGTTGCCGGTGAGGGGGCAGAAGACAAAGTCAAATTTCAGGAAGAATAAAGGTAAGGTTAGCTTGGGCGTGAAGAAGAAAGCAGGCTCAAAAGCAGGAAGGGTTTAGGTGAATATTCATGGGAGATCCAAGGAAGTCAAAGAAGAAATACTCAAAGCC
>CAYVIU010000198.1:0-1681 GCA_964451625.1 uncultured Planctomycetia bacterium
AGCGTAAAATCGTAAAGGCGCTGATAAGGGTCTTCCTTATTGCCGGAGTAATCCTGGCATCGGCATATCTCATAAGGCCTCCATTCCCTAATAGCGCCTATTTTGGAGAGTCCACCATGGTAAAGCGCTATGGCCTCTTATTCAACGACGTAATGAATATGGTGACATACCGTGGGGAAAAATCACATATCAGCGATCTCGAATACGGCAAACCCGTAGTCTTTAAGAAAGATGCGGGAGATGATTTTAATAATATCATTTGCATACAGATAGAGTCTCTTGACGGGCGCATCCTTGATGCAAGGCACGGCGGGGAATACATCATGCCCTTTCTTCACCGGTTATCTCAAGGGTGCATTTATTACCCCCGCATGGCCACTTATTGTTTCGCCGGCCAATCGTCGGATACGCTGTTCTCATTTGTAAATTCCGTAATGCCCTTAAAGCGTTTCCCGGCCATAAAACTCAGGGATTACGATTACCCCAATTCCTTCGTAAAGAGGCTCTCGGATCATGATTTCAAAACGATCGCCTTCCATAACAACAACGGTTTCTTTTTAAACCTGGATATTGCGCTGGAGAAGATGGGGTTTCAGGAGTTTTATGACAGGGGCCGGATGAAACTCAAAAGGGTGGTCTGGGGGGCGCCGGACCATGAAATGGTAAAGTTTATAAAAAAGAAATTGAAAATCCAGGATACGCCGTTTTTCTCTTACAGCCTCTCCATGAGCAGCCACTTCCCCTATCGTATGGTTCGGAAATACGAAGGATACTATGAAGAAGGAAAGTATAAAGGCGTCGAGGACGCTGTATTAAGGGATTATTTTCATTCCATGTCCTATGTGGACGGGGTCCTGGAGGATTATGTCTCTTTTGTGAAAGATAACATAGAGAACGCCTATATATTCATATATGGCGACCATGCGGCGAAAAATGTCCGATTCCCTCATAGCGGGCCTGACTATAATTTTGTGCCGCTTTTGATCGTCACGCCGGAGGGAAGGGCATACAACGCGAAAGAGAGGCAGGTCTCCGTGCTTGACCTGGCCCCTACCGTCCTCTACGCGTCCGGGGTTCCGTTCGAGATAAGGTCAGGTGGAATCAACCTCCTGGAGACACCTGATTAAAAGATCATGTCTTTACCGTAATACCTCAAAATCCTTTCTCTGTCTTCATTATCTTTATTCCCTTTGTAATAAATTTCGACAAACTCGATGATGTCATCCTGATCGTAGTGCGCGTATATTACCCGGATACCGCTTGCAGCACCTTTACCTTTTAATGCCCTGCAGGCAAATTTCCTGGCTTTATATATCTTTGGGTATTCAATGCCGAGATCGGATATCCTGACAACACCCCTGTTGTCGATGCCTTTTTTATGCGTAAGTTTCAGCTGATTAGCGATAAAGGTTTTAAAATCCTCATCGAGCGTTCTGAACTTTTTGGAAAGTTTCTTGAAGTCTTTTTCGAATTCAGCGAGTTTGCGTATGTCATTGAATATCGTCGTCACTGTAATCTCTCACTGAATAGGGCGGGGTACGATAGAATACTGATTCATAATCTATGGGTTCGCCTTCTTCCGTTGTCTGCCAGGGGACATCATTATGAGAATATTCGCTTATTTGCTTTGCATTCATGTCTGAAAGTGTATTTATAACATCATCGATAACCTTTTGCTCCC
>CAYVIU010000199.1:0-1613 GCA_964451625.1 uncultured Planctomycetia bacterium
CGGAATGCTGCATGATTCTGACAGAATGGGATGAGTTCAAATCCATTACGCCAGACACGTTTAATAAATATATGAAGCGGTCCGTTATCGTTGACGGAAGAAGGATATACAATACTGAAATGCAAAATTCGGTGGATTGTTATCGGGGTATAGGACTGGGGAACAAACTTGCTTATTACGAAGCAATTGGAACCTCCTGATAAAAACGTACATCAATAGTTTGACATTCGTATCAATAACACACTCAGTCACAAGCTTAAGGAAAACTTTCAGGCTCATGGGCATGCAGCGCTGGATTTGATCTGCGTATCGTATTTAATTTTGTGAAAGCGAAAAAAAGCGGAGAAAATGATATTTTTCTATTAGGGATAGGAACCCATGATGAGGTTTATTAGAATATAATAATATCCCAACCGCTTTCGGTGGGGAGCTTCATCTTAAGTTTACAAAGCATACCCCGCCTTGTCGAAGCGTAGTTTACCCCGTGAAACCTATTTGCCTTTTCTGTTTAACTGGGGCGTAGATCCCGCTATCGGGGCCTGTCTTGTCCTGCCGTTTTATCCCGCGCAATGACGCGGGGAGTTTCTTGACCAGCCAAAGCCTGGGCGACGGCGGTTAACGAAGGCGGAAGCTTCGGAAAATGGTACTGGGGTTGACAACGTCCCCTATTTTCTACGATTGATAATAAGGAAAGCTATTCAACAAATTCAACAATGTCCCATAAATTACTGTCGAACAATAAAACCAGCAACGAGTGACTAATCTACAATTCAACTACTCAAATGCTTGCTTTGACTTACGCATAAGGGAAATAATTTGAATTATTTAAGAATTGTCACCCATTAAATGCATAAAATTGGAATTTGGAGGTAACCATGAAAGGCACAAAAGCCTATAGGATAAAAATCAAAGTCGGGAATTTATGGGAAAGCCCAATACTACATATTCTACTGACCAAAGAGGATGGTTTTGTTGTAGCCCGCTGCCTCGATTTTACTGTTTCTTCGCATGGCCAAGATGAGAAAGAAGCATTAGAATCGTTGGCTAATTCCATAAAGGAATATGTTCTCACAGCAGTTGAAAACGATGCTATCGATAATATCCTCGATCCGGCTCATGGCAAATACTGGAGGATGTATAATGAGATGGAGGCCAAGCAGTCTATGGGTATGCTTAAGAGGTCCCTGAAGAGATCATTCAAGTCAGTACCACATGAAAAGATAAATGAATCAACGGCTGAAATAAATTATGCCTAAGCCTTTAGAACTAAGAAAAATAAAAAGAATACTCAAAAGGTACGGCATCATTTATGTAACAGGCAAAGGCAGGCATCCTAAGTTCTATGATCCTGAGACCCGTAAATCTTACCCCGTTAAATCGCACGGCAAAAAGACTTAGAAGCCGCGAAAAAAGTATATGAGCAAGTAAAGTGAAGATTGTTTGCAATTCAAGCGTATTGATAACTCTGGATAATGCAGGCGTTCTCCACGTTTTAGAAGACCTTTTAAAAAAATTCTAGTTCCAAAAGCTGTACGAAAAGAGGTGTTTGGGTGTTTTGCTTCTTGCAAAAAGAGAAAAATTCATTGATAAGGTTAAGCCTTTATTGGATGAGA
>CAYVIU010000200.1:0-1601 GCA_964451625.1 uncultured Planctomycetia bacterium
ACTGTGCATGGAGAAAGGCCCCAGACAGGGTATTTGAGCTTTTCCGTTGCAATCTTGGCATGGAGTTCGGCATGCACTTTATTATTCAGCCCCAGGGATTTGGGCGCCAGCTCTTTTTCATTCAATATAACAGTAGGCATCAGCGCCTCAAAGAGGCTCCCGCCCCAGCTCGGGACGAATTTATAATCTTCATATGTATAATATCCGCCCACGGTTTTATACCCCATATATTCCTTGGCTGTTTGATTCTTTGGCGTTTGTGTCTGCCATGTAAAGGCCCCGGGAAATGTCCTCTGCAGCATAAACCAGTGTTCGGCAGGCACATCGCCCTTTCCTATGGCGAGATAACTAATGGCCCGCGGCTCGGAATAAAAAATGCCGTAGTGGTATTCGGAATAGCTGTCTATATTCGCATAATAACCATGGCGCATGTGGCCTTCAATGGGGTCATAAAAGAAGGAAAAATCCCTCTGGTCAATGAGTTTAGTGCAGCGCTCGTTGAATTCCTCAGGGAACGCACTGCGGACTACAATGAGGCCTGATGTAAGCCATCCTGAATCCACTAAAGATATAAAGTGGCTGGTCCTCTGAAACACGGTGACATCATAATAGTTGTATAAAAAGCCTTTATAGTTTTCAAGTTTTTCAACCGAATCCAGCGTGAGGGCTATCCTCTTAACCGCCTCTTCTTTAGTGATAAAACCAAAATCATAGGCAGAGACGATGCACATGAGATATAACCCTATATTGGTGACATTTGTATAATCTCCGATAAGGGTTTTCTTTGATACGGGCTTTTCATCACCCAGCCTAACATTGTCCAGGGGAAGCCCGTATTCGGTGTCCACAATATTATCAAAGTATCCCCATGTATCCTTGGCTATTGCCATGAGGAATTTTTTATCATCTATGGGAAATTCTTTTTTGACCCAGACCTTCTCCGGGAACCCTCCCAATCTCTTAATCAAAAACTTTGCATATGCCTCCCCCATCATCCACTCCTTGGTCTTGGCCTTTCTTGTAATCTTATCTCTTATCGACGGGCCTGCATCGCCTGTCTTTACAAATCTTACGTCGTCTATATATATCGTGCCTGTCTTCTTGTCGCATCTCCTGGATTCAAAGGTAATCACAAACTCCTTTATGCCCGACCAGTCATTCCAGGACTCTTCTATGCCGACCATTCGGTGCAAAGGTATGGAGATCTTCTGCCACTGGCCGGTCACACCCGTAACCACGAAACTTCCCTTTATATATTCGTTTGTTTCTATACCGTTTTCCCGTTTGAATTTTTTAAGTTCTATTTTGAAAACAGTGGTGTAGCCGGCGGCCTCATCACCCTTGACATAGAACTCAAAATGATCAAATCTCCTGGCATCCAGATTTTTGAGCTGTGTCCAGTAGCCGTTTATGGCGAGCTCCGGTGAATCCACATCATACTCCAGCTTTAAGGCCCCGCCCTTTCTTGCATTCACAAAATCAATATTTGCCCGGCAGCTCTGCTCCATGTCAGACGGGGTCATCTCCCATGTGCCTGACTGTCCGCCCACGTTATTAATCATGGTATCTTTATTAAAATCGGCGATGATTATTTCGTTTGG
>CAYVIU010000201.1:0-1578 GCA_964451625.1 uncultured Planctomycetia bacterium
CGCTTCCCGTAGGTCCGGTTACAAAAATTATCCCATGCGGTTTTTTTATCATCTCTTCCAATATATCCAAATCCTGCTTTAGAAGCCCCAGATTCTCGAGGCTGTAGAGCATAAGAGAGGAAAGTATTCTTATGTCAACGCTTTCACCATGAGGGGTTGGAAGAATTGAAACCCTGAGGTCAAGTTCCTCGCCCCCTACCCGCACTTTTATCCGGCCGTCCTGCGGCAGGCGGCGTTCGGCTATATTGAGATTGGCCATTATTTTTATTCTTGAAACAATCGTTGATTGAAGATGTTTTACAGTCGGCGGAATAGCGGCATCATACAATATACCATCGATCCTGTATCGCACCTTAAGCTCGTCTTCAAACGGCTCAATGTGTATGTCAGTGGCCCTGTCCTTATAGGCCTGGAGAAGGATTTCATTTACGAATTTTATTATTGAGGCATCTTCAACATGTGAGGCAATATCCTCAGTCTTCTGCAACTGGCCCGAGGGAAGTGTTTGCTTGTCGGTTTCAGCGATTATTCTTTCTACTGTGTCAGCGCCAATGCCGTAATATTTCTGGATTGCCTCCAGGATATCCTGCTCACCGCATAAAACTGCGGTTACGTCAGACCCTAAAAGAAGTTTCACATCAGCAAGTGTATATAGATTCAGAGGATCGGTTACTCCAATCGTGAGGGTATTTCCTTTATACTCAAGCGGCATAAGCTTATAATGGCATGCAAATTTGGCGGGTACCAGTTTTACAACGGAGCTGGTGACTTTAACATCCTTTATTCTTACATATTTAATACTTAATTGTTCGGCCAAAACAGGATAGAGCGCTTCTTCGGTAGTATACCCCAGCCTTATCAGCGTAACGCCAAGAAACTCGCCTGTTTTGTTTTTTTCTCTGAGAGCAGATTCCAGCTGTTCGCTGGTTACAAGCTTTCTCTGCAGGAGCATCTCTCCTATGAGAATATTCTTCTTTTTTACCATAATTATGTCCTTTTATTAAGCTAAGTATATCATATATATATAGAAAAGGCAATTGCGCCCCAGATGCTTGCCAAAAAAATTGCCGGGAAAAACATTCCCGGTATTTTTTCATATTAAAAACGGAGCCGATGCGGCATCTAACGCGTCTATTGGTTAGCTTCGGCAACTCGGCCGCCATATTATCGCACAAAAGGCCTCTTTATGGTCACCACCTCTATTAAGTTAAGAAGGCCTTATATTCCGATAACTTAGGCCCGCAGTTTTGCGTCACCCCGATTTCTCGAGGGTTGCCTTTTCGGCTCCAAATTTATGGTTCTGCTATGTCGCCTTCGTCTATATAACCCTCTTGACCTGATTCACCATAATACCAGGCTGTGCCTTCGTAGGGAACCCATTGCTCGGAAGGCGAATCATAATACTCGATTTCTCCGGTTTCCAGGTATATATTTATGGAAGCGGTTAAATTAGTATCCGGAACACTTCTCATTAGAGTATACATTTCAGGTGTGCTTACTTGGCCTTGCTGAACAGGCTCTCCATTCTCCCCTTCAACCCAGTCCGGGCCATCATATGCCGGCTGATAATACACAGAA
>CAYVIU010000202.1:0-1567 GCA_964451625.1 uncultured Planctomycetia bacterium
CCAAGAGGGCTTGCGAACCGTCAGAGACTCGGCGCCTTTTTCCAAACCTCCAAATTGAGAAGGCCCTACTACGAATTCATGCACACCAAGCTCATCAGCTATTCCTGCAAGATTAAAAATCCTCCTGGCGTGTATCTCTTTGACCATGCCTTGCCTACCCCTGCCATAACCGCCTTCGGTTTTTTCGTACGTGTTGAAACCTAAAATGACAGAATTGAGTTCTAAAAATAACTCACTAACTCCATAAGCAAATGGAATTCCATCCACTAAGAAAAATTCGGTTAAAAAGAAACGCCGGCCGTCTTTATTAAAGGTGTTTGCGAACAATAAATGCTCTACTTGCCTGTCATCTTCCAGCGTAAACCTATCCCGATAGACTCTGTCTGGATTAAGGCTATGCATGGCGGGCGTTAAATGCTTATAGAATGGATTAACCAGCGTCATAAGGAAGCTTTTCTTGTAGGCTTCTGCTTCATCTATGGATAACTTCTCAAAGCGGCTACTAAGTATTCGCATTTCTCCAGGGCCTATATCTGCAATTTTATGGTCAAGGCGGGCTGAAAAATCTATCGCAACATCCCTGGCAAACGCACCAATATATTGTCTATTTGTTGAGTAAGCCCCTCTAACAAAGTCTTCTGTTGCCGCAATCATATCCTGCTCTGTAACACCGGATTCACCCAAGCTTGCATGAATTAAATTCATACCATCAACAAGCTCAACCAGCTTTTTATAGCTTTCAGGTTCATAGTAAATAAATATCCCATCATCAAGGGTAAGTATTTCTATGGGTATTACCACGACATTTCCAATATCGAATACCATATCGGGTGTAATTTTTTCCAGATCTCTCTGGAACGCTTCAACATTGGCGCTATCAACCTCGAATGAAATTCCATTATCCCCAATCTTTCCAAATGACCTTCTGACACAGTTATAGATGATTTCCTGATTGTGGCGTGAGCCGAGGTTTTCTTCTATCTTTTCAAATGGCCATCTGTCACCAACCAGGCCTGCCCATAGCTCTTTGCGCGCACTTGCTTCTTCGGGTAGAACTTTCCAGTTATCGTCTGTATCACGTAAAGTTGAGGTAGCATTATGATATCCTCCGGGATTTACTAAAGCCGGAGCCTGATAAGCTGTCTTGAATGTTCTTCGCAGAACTGAACGGGTTTTATTGGATTCACTTCTCTCTAATAAGCGTATAGCTCTCATTGAACTGCTGTTAAGTGCCCAGCTCAACTCTATAAAGACCATATTAAACAAAAAAGCCCCTATAACAATTATAGAAGTTGCTTTTAGGAGCCATTTACTGTGTTTTATATTGTTTCTATTATGCATAGCGTATGATTATACTAAATAAGGGAATCATACGAGTATACCACAGAAACGCTTAAAATCAAGCATACTTTTTGAATGCTTAACAGGAATCATAAATGGCGATGCGGGGATAACAATTGGTAGCAATTTATTGTTCGGAGTTGAGCTCCGAACAATAAATTTGTAACTTCTTGCTGGGGTTTATGTTACAAAAAAAATGTTCGGAGTTTGGGGAAATCACCGCCCT
>CAYVIU010000203.1:0-1565 GCA_964451625.1 uncultured Planctomycetia bacterium
TTTATAAACTTAATAAACTTCTTTTGCATATAATAATATTATAATAAGGCCGGAAAGAGAAAGTCAAGGAAAATTATATAACTTTTTTATGTTTTACAAGGTTGGGTAGAGCTTGTCGAAATAGGCAAAACTTTTGTCAAAAGCCTCGTCACTTGAGCTTGATTCGGCTATAATAGCAAGAATATCTTTATTAATTTTTTGCGCGCTATCTTCAGCCTTACCGGCCCAATAGGTTATTTCGATATCGTGGATAATTCCGCCGATTTTAATAAGCTTGGGGTCTTTAATATTATATTTTTGCAGAATATTTTCAAAAGTAGCCATATCGTGTGTGCGCCTGAGTTCCGCGTCCGCTGTATCAAAGGCTATTCCCTCTTCTATAAACTCTCCCTTGGGATAAAACTTAAATTCCGATTCTTTGTCTACAAAACGTTTTATTAGCCACGCGGATGCGCAGGTATCGAGTTCCAGGAGGTCCCATGTAGAGTAAAGATGTTTTTTAGGTTTGCTTTCTGCAAACGTAACACTGCCGGTGAAAGGCTGTGTTAAAAGTGCTGAAATAAGTAATACCATAAAAATCTTTTTCATAATCTTACCTCCCAGTGCCAAAATTAAAATGGGTATTATAATGATTATTACGGACAGCACACACAGCCCCGCCACAAGCCTGCCTGAGCCATAATGCATTAACGTATATACTTTAAGGATCAAAGTGGAGTTGCCCGGCGGGATTGTCAATACTGTAAGCCCAATTTCGCCCATTATCAGCGCAAATACCACTGCCAGGCTAACCAATACTGCCTGCCTTGTAAGGGGCGCCAAAATCATAAAGAGCCTTCTGAATGTGCCCGCGCCCTCAAGCGTTGCTTCTTCTTCAAAACTCCTTGATACATGCCGTATGCCGGACTCAAGCACCCTTACAGCAAAAGGGCTAAACCGCACAAAATAACCAATTACCAAAATAAGCGGTGTAGAATATAAAAAATTAAGTGACGGCCTGTTAAATATTTTTATTAATGCAATGCCGCACACCGTAGCTGGAATAGCAAAAGGTAATATAGAAAGATAATAAAGAATATTTCTTGCGGGGCCTTCTTTCCGGGCCAGGATATATGCTATTATAAAACCTACAAATACAATTATCACCGCCCCGGCCGCTGCAAGTATTAGGCTGTATGTAAATTCATTTAACGAAAGACTGAAAGCCTTTACATAAACCGCAACGCCTCCCGCCTTTTTAAGTAATACCGCAAATGGTATAAAAATTGAACAGGATAAAAGAAGAAACGCAAATAAAAGGCCTCCTACAGCAACAGGCCTTGAGAGCTTTATTGTGTGTGGGTCTTTCCAGTGAGCGTCCATGGCCACATAATCTTTGCCTGCCATAAGCTTGCCCAGCGCTAATACCAATAATGTAGTTACCAGAATAAGCGGCACTGAATACAAAAATGCCAGTTTTGTATTGTAAAAAGCGCTGAATTGCGCAAATATCTCAACCGGAAACGTCCTTACTCCAAGGAGGGCCGGCACTTCATAGTTTGAAATGCTAAATATGAACACAAATA
>CAYVIU010000204.1:0-1511 GCA_964451625.1 uncultured Planctomycetia bacterium
ATCTTTTGCGCAGTACCTGTTTTCCCGGCCGCTTTATACTTATCCAATGCTGCCCTCTTCCCCGTGCCATTCTCTACGACGCCTGCCATGATCTCTTTCATAAGCTTTGCTGTATCTTCTGAGATAACCCGCCTCACGGCTGCAGGGTTAAAATCCTTCACAACCCCGCCCTCCTTATCCCTGATCTGGCTAACGAGCATAGGTTTCATCAGCATGCCGCCATTCGCAATAGCCGAAACAGCCGCTACAAACTGAATTGATGTAACTCCAACTCCCTGGCCAATAGGTATTGAGCCTATGGATGTACCGGACCATTTGTGCGCCGGATGCACTATTCCCCGCGCTTCACCCGGAAGATCTATATTGGTTTTCAGCCCAAAACCAAACAATTTAATGCCGCTCGTAAGTTTTTCTTTCCCCAGCAATTCGGCCGCTTTTACTGTTCCAATATTGCTTGACCGCCCTATTACATCTTTAAACGTAAGGTCGCCATGCGGCCTGTGATCATGTAAAATATGATTGCTCACCCTGTACGCGCCTTGCTCGCAGAAAAAAACCTTATCCAGCGTAACAGTATTATTCTCAAGAGCCGTACTTGCTGTGATAACTTTAAAAATACTGCCGGGTTCAAATATATCGGTTATTGCGCGGTTTCTTACTGAATCAGGGCCAACCGAAGAATAATCGTTCAAATCAAAGCCCGGCCTGTTTGCAAGCGCAAGAATTTCCCCGCTGGCGGGATCCATCACAATGATGCTTGCGGCTTTTGCCTTAAACTCCTCAAATACTCTATCAAGCTCTTTTTCCACTATATGCTGGATGACTTCATCAATCGTCAGAACAAGGTCATATCCATCACAGGCCGGTATAAGGCGGGATTCTTTTGACATAATCCTGCGGGAACGCGCGTCTCTTACGGTCCAGCTATATCCAGTGGTGCCTCTAAGATAGTCGTCATATACCATCTCAAGGCCCTCCAGGCCAATATTATCAAGCCCCACAAAACCAATAATATGGCTTGCAAGAGACCCGCACGGATAGAATCTTTTGCTCTCCGTTACAACACCTACACCACTGAGCCCAAGATTCATAATTTTCTGAACATTTTCATGATCCGCTTTTCTTTTGATCCACACAAAAGAACGTCCGGAAGAGACCATTTTTTTCTCTATTGCTTCTTCTTTAATATCAAGTATTTTTGAAAGGGACTCCTTTACCTTTCCCCTGTCACGGATTTCCTCCGGCACTATATAAACAGAGCCTGCCTTAAGATTAAGGGCCAAAGGGCGAAGATTTCTATCGTATATTACACCCCTTACAGAGTCTAATTGGACTACTATATTATGTTGATTAGATGCTAATTTAGAGAAGTGATCATATTTGATAAGCTGAAGCCAGAAAAGGCGGGCCAAAAGAACGAGGAAAACACATAAAAAAATAATTAAAACAAACCCGAGACGCCTTTTATAAAGTAGGGTATGCACAAAAATATTTCCTGATGTGGGTTATAT